>NZ_JBHXEG010000003.1:13747-214636 GCF_042724935.1 Kitasatospora sp. NPDC127060 | reverse complement strand
CGACGACCGCCAGCTCGCCCACGCGCTGTTCCCGCTGGGTGACACGGTGACGACGAAGGACGAGATCCGCGCGGAGGCGGAGCTCCGGGGCCTGGCCGTCGCCAAGAAGCCCGATTCGCACGACCGCCGTCGGAACGGCGGTCCGGGCCCTGGTCAGCGCCGGGGCGGGGTGGCTCAGCCCAGGTCGACCGAGCGCGCGAAGCGGGCGCCGATCTCGGCGGCGATCACGGTCAGCACGTCCTGCGGGATCTCGCTGTCCACGGTGATGGAGGCGAGGGCGCCGCCGCCGTCCCGGGCGACCTGCATGCCCGCGATGTTGATGCCGGCGTCGCCGAGGTGGCGGCCGAGCACGCCGACCACGCCGGGGCGGTCCTCGTACTTGAAGAAGGCCATGTGGTCGGTGAGCGCCACGTCGACGTCGAAGGTGTCCACGCCGACGATCTTCTGGGTCTGCTTCGGGCCAGCCAGGGTGCCGGAGATGGCGATCTCCTCGCCGTTCGCCAGCGTGCCGCGCACGGTGATCACGTTGCGGTGCTCGGCGCTCTCGCTGGAGGTGGTCAGCCGGACCTCGACACCGCGCTCCTGGGCGAACAGCGGGGCGTTGACGTAGGACACCGTCTCCGCCACCACGTCCTCGAACACGCCCTTCAGCGCGGACAGTTCGAGCACCTTCACATCGTGCTGGGTGATCTCGCCACGGACCTCGACGTCCAGCCGGACGGCCACCTCGCCGGCCAGCGCGGTGAAGATCCGGCCGAGCTTCTCGGCCAGCGGAAGGCCCGGGCGCACGTCCTCGGCGATCACGCCGCCCTGGACGTTGACGGCGTCCGGCACCAGCTCGCCGGCCAGCGCCAGGCGCACCGACTTGGCGACCGCGATGCCGGCCTTCTCCTGCGCCTCGTCGGTGGAGGCGCCCAGGTGCGGGGTGGCGACCACGTTGTCGAAGGCGAACAGCGGGGAGTCGGTGCACGGCTCCTTCGCGTACACGTCCAGGCCCGCGCCGGCCACCCGGCCCTCGCGCAGGGCGCTGGCGAGTGCCTCCTCGTCCACGATGCCGCCGCGGGCGGCGTTGACGATGCGCACGCTCGGCTTGACCTTGTGCAGCGCCTCGTCGCCGATCAGGCCGATGGTCTCGGGGGTCTTGGGGAGGTGGACGGTGATGAAGTCCGAGACCTCCAGCAGCTCCTCCAGCGAGACCAGCTTGACGCCCATCTGCGCGGCGCGGGCGGCCTGGATGTAGGGGTCGTACGCGACGATCTTCATCCCGAACGCGGACATCCGCTGGGCGACCAGGACGCCGATCCGGCCGAGGCCGACCACGCCGAGGGTCTTCTCGCTGAGCTCGACGCCGGTGTACTTGTTGCGCTTCCACTCGCCCTGCTTGAGCGCCGAGTTGGCGGGGGCGATGTTGCGGGCGACGGAGATCAGCAGGCCGCAGGCGAGTTCGGCGGCGGTGACGATGTTGGAGGTCGGCGCGTTGACGACCATCACGCCGGCCTTGGTGGCGGCGGCCACGTCAACGTTGTCCAGGCCCACGCCGGCCCGGGCGACCACCTTGAGCCGGCGGGCGGCGGCCAGCGCCTCGGCGTCGACCTTGGTGGCGGAGCGGATCAGGATCGCGTCCACGTCGGCGATCGCGGTGAGCAGCTCGGTGCGGTCGGCGCCGTTGCAGTGGCGGATCTCGAAGTCGGGGCCGAGGGCGTCGACGGTGGCGGGCGAGAGCTCTTCGGCGATCAGTACGACGGCGCTTTGGGAGGTCACAGTGCTCACGACAGTGTTGTCCTTAACTGTCCGGTTCCCCCGGGCACGTAGGTGGCGTGGAGGGCGGGGGAAGGTGGCATGGCCGCGTAGGTAGACGCACGACGCTGTGGGCCTGACGCGCACTCGGGAGTGTATCGGCGGGCAGAGTACGGGGCTGCTCCCGTCCGGCGAAATCACCCGGACGAGAGCAGCCTACTTGTACAAGGGAGTTACGAGAGAGAGGGGCGAAGAGCCTCAGGCCTTCTCGTTGACCCAGCTCATCAGCGAGCGCAGCTTCTTGCCGGTGGTCTCCAGCAGGTGGTCCTCGTCGGCCTTCTTGTACTCGTTGTACTTGGGCAGGCCCGCCTTGTACTCGGCGATCCAGGTGTTGGCGAAGGTGCCGTCCTGGATCTCGGCCAGGACCTTCTTCATCTCGGCCTTGGTGTCGGCGGTGATGATGCGCGGACCGGTGACGTAGTCGCCCCACTCGGCGGTCTCGGAGACCGACCAGCGCATCTTCTCCAGGCCGCCCTCGTACATCAGGTCGACGATCAGCTTCAGCTCGTGCAGGCACTCGAAGTAGGCGATCTCCGGCTGGTAGCCGGCCTCGACCAGGGTCTCGAACCCGGCCTTCACCAGGGCGGCGGTGCCACCGCAGAGGACGGCCTGCTCGCCGAACAGGTCGGTCTCGGTCTCCTCGGTGAAGGTGGTCTTGATGACGCCGGCCTTGGTGGCGCCCAGGCCCTTGGCGTACGACAGCGCCAGGGCGAAGGCGCCGCCCGAGGCGTCCTGCTCGACCGCGACGATCGCGGGGACGCCGCGGCCCTCCTCGTACTGGCGGCGGACCAGGTGGCCCGGGCCCTTCGGGGCGACCATGCAGACGTCGACGTCCGCCGGGGGCTTGATGAAGCCGAAGCGGATGTTCAGGCCGTGGCCGAAGAACAGGGCGTCGCCGGCCTTCAGGTGCGGGGCGATGTCCGCCTCGTAGACGTCGGCCTGGATCGGGTCCGGCACCAGGATCATGATGACGTCGGCCTCGGCCGCGGCCTCGGCGGGGGTGACCACGCGCAGGCCGGCCTCCTCGGCCTTGGCACGGGACTTGGACTCCGGCTTCAGGCCGACCCGGACGTCGGCGCCGGAGTCGCGCAGGGACAGCGCGTGGGCGTGGCCCTGGCTGCCGTAGCCGATGACCGCGACCTTGCGGCCCTGGATGATGGACAGGTCGGCGTCGTCTTCGTAGAACAGCTCGGCCACGGGGGCACATCTCCTTGCGTGATGGGTGCCGGGGTTCCCAGCCTAGGTCGGCCCGGCGGGGTACGGATCGTTGCTTCAGAAGGTGAGACGGTTACGCGCTGCGGTTACGCGCTGCGGTTACGCGCTGCGGTCGAGGGCGCGCAGCGAGCGGTCCGTGATGGAGCGCGCGCCGCGGCCGATGGCGACCAGGCCGGACTGGACCAACTCCTTGATGCCGTAAGGCTCCAGCATCCGGAGCATGGCCTCCAGCTTGTCCGAGCTGCCGGTGGCCTCGATGGTCACCGCTTCCGGCGACACGTCGACGGTCTTGGCACGGAACAGCTGGACGATCTCGACGATCTGCGACCGGGTCTCGTTGTCGGCGCGGACCTTCACCAGGACCAGTTCCCGCTGGATCGCAGCGGACTGGTCGAGTTCGACGATCTTTATCACGTTCACGAGCTTGTTGAGCTGCTTGGTGACCTGTTCCAGCGGGAGGTCCTCGACGTTGACCACGATCGTCATCCGGGACACGTCCGGGTGCTCGGTCGGGCCGACGGCGAGGGAGTCGATGTTGAAGCCCCGACGGGAGAACAGCGCGGCGATGCGGGCGAGCACGCCGGGCTTGTTCTCGACCAGGACGGAGAGGGTGTGCTTGGACATGTGGTTCCTCAGTCGTTCTGGAGGGTTCGGGGCGGTCAGTCGAGATCTTCGCCGAAGTCGGGCCGGACGCCCTTGGCGAACTGGATCTCGTCGTTGCTGGTGCCGGCCGCGACCATGGGCCACACCATCGCGTCCTGGTGGACGATGAAGTCGATGACCACCGGGCGGTCGTTGATCGCCATCGCCTGCTCGATGACCGCGTCCAGGTCCTCGGGGCGCTCGCAGCGCAGACCGACGCAGCCCATCGCCTCGGACAGCTTGACGAAGTCGGGGATCCGGGTGCCCTGGGCCGGCGGGGCGATGCCGTCGTGGTCCGGGCCGGAGTGCAGCACGGTGTTGGAGTAGCGCTGGTTGTAGAACAGCGTCTGCCACTGCCGGACCATGCCCAGCGAGCCGTTGTTGATGACCGCGACCTTGATCGGGATGTCGTTCAGGGCGCAGGTGACCAGCTCCTGGTTGGTCATCTGGAAGCAGCCGTCGCCGTCGATGGCCCAGACCACCGACTCCGGGCGGCCCGCCTTGGCGCCCATCGCCGCCGGGACGGCGTAGCCCATGGTGCCGGCGCCACCGGAGTTGAGCCAGGTGCCGGGCTTCTCGAAGCGGATGAACTGCGAGCTCCACATCTGGTGCTGGCCGACGCCCGCCGCGTAGATCGCCTCCGGGCCGACGATCCGGCCGATCCGCTCGATGACCTGCTGCGGGGAGAGCTGGCCGTTCGGGGCCGGCTCGAAGCCCAGCGGGTAGGTCTTCTTCCACTCGTCGAGCTTCTCCCACCACTCCGTGTAGTCGCCCTTGTGGCCGGCGTCGAACTCGGCCTGGACGGCGACGATCAGGTCGGCCAGCACCTCGCGGGCGTCGCCGACGATCGGCACGTCCGCCGGGCGGTTCTTGCCGATCTCGGCCGGGTCGATGTCCGCGTGCACGATCTTGGCGTACGGGGCGAAGCCGTCCAGCTTGCCGGTGACCCGGTCGTCGAAGCGGGCGCCGAGGGTGAACAGCAGGTCCGACTTCTGCAGCGCGGTGACGGCCGGGACGGAGCCGTGCATCCCGGGCATGCCCAGGTGCTGGGGGTGGCTGTCCGGGAAGGCGCCGAGCGCCATCAGGGTGGTGACGACCGGGGCGCCGGTCAGCTCGGCGAGGATCCGCAGCTCGGCGGTGGCCTGCGCCTTGAGCACGCCGCCGCCGACGTAGAGCACCGGGCGCTTGCTGCCGACCAGCATCTTCGCGGCTTCGCGGATCTGCTTGGCGTGCGGCTTGGTGACCGGGCGGTAGCCGGGCAGCGCGGTCTCGACCGGCCACCGGAAGGTGGTGGTGGCCTGCAGGGCGTCCTTGGCGATGTCGACCAGCACGGGGCCGGGCCGGCCGGTGGCGGCGATGTGGAAGGCCTCGGCGATCACCCGGGGGATCTCGGCCGGGTCGGTGACCAGGTAGTTGTGCTTGGTGATCGGCATCGTGATGCCGCAGATGTCCGCCTCCTGGAAGGCGTCGGTGCCGATCGCCTTGGAGGAGACCTGGCCGGTGATGGCGACGACCGGCACGGAGTCCATGTAGGCGTCGGCGATCGGGGTGACCAGGTTGGTGGCGCCGGGACCGGAGGTGGCCATGCAGACCCCGACCTTCCCGGTGGCCTGGGCGTAGCCGGTGGCGGCGTGGCCGGCGCCCTGCTCGTGCCGGACGAGGATGTGGCGCACCTTGACCGAGTCCATCAGCGGGTCGTACGCGGGAAGGATGGCCCCGCCCGGGATGCCGAAGACGGTGTCCGCGCCCACGGCCTCGAGCGAGCGGATGAGCGACTGGGCTCCGGTCATGGTCTCGGCGACGTGCTGGGGAGCATGGGCGGCCGGGTTGTCCCCGCGGCGGGGGGATGCGGCGTGCTCGGTCATCTGCCTGTCTCTTCTCGGGTTTTGCCGGTCCGGTACTGCGGGCCCCGGTGGTGCGAGGGTGGGGTCCCGGTCCGGGCCGATCGCCGGCTCTGCCTCAATCGTCCCGCTCGATCCGACAAGTCGGACTCTTCGGGCCGGTCGGGGCCAGGGGTCTTGCGGAGGGAACAGCGTCAGTGCAACAAAAAACCCCTCGTGCCCAAGGGCATGCGAGGGGTGGCGCGTCGGTCTGTCACGAGCGGGGCGTGTGAGCCCACTCAGCCGACGCGCCCGCCAAGTACGAGAATTCGGGTGCGCATGGCAACGACCATCCTCCCGTCCGGGGTGGCGTGTCAAGCAGGTGGGATGACCGTCTCGCCATGCGGACCGGCTCCCGGACCGGCCACGGCCCGGTGTTCGGGCAGGTCGGAGGCCCCGTGGTGATGTACGACACGTCCCCCCGGGGAGTCCGGCCGGCCACTCGTACGGGGGTCCGCGGCCAGGTAGCCACGGCGGGCGGAGAGCGAGCCGAGCGGCTTGGGCAGCGGGTAGCCGCGGCGGCCCAGTGCCCGGCGCAGCCGGGTCTCGTCCAGCGGCGGGGCGAAGGCCGAGCCCTGGGCCAGCCGGCAGCCCAGCTCCTGCAGCGCGGCGACCTGCCGGGGCAGGTCCACCCCCTCGGCGGCGGTGGCCATCCCGAGGTCCCGGCCGAGCCGCAGGACGTGCCCGGCCAGGGTGCGGCTGAGTCCCGACTCGCCCAGGTCCTGGACCAGCGTGCGGTCCAGCTTCAGCCCGTCCAGCGGCAGCCGGGCGAGCGCCCCGAGCGAGCCGCCACCCGCGCCGTAGCCGGCCAGCCAGGTGGAGACGCCGAGTCTGCGCAGCGCGGCCAGTCGGCGGCCGAGTTCGTCGGCGAGCCGGTCCGGGCCCATCCGGGCCACCTCGATCACCAACCCGTCGGCCGGCAGTCCGCTGTCGCGCAGCGCCGCGGCCACCGTCTCGTACAGGCCGGGCGAGCAGAGCCGCTCGACGGAGAGCCGGACGGCCACCGGGACGGACGCCGGCGCGCCACGACCGCGGGCGGACGGGTCTCGCCGGCCGGCCGCGGCGGTGACCGCCTCGTGGATCAGCCAACGGGAGAACCGGGCGCCGGCGTCACCGTGCTCGGCCGAGCGCAGGAACTCGGCCGGGGTGAGCAGCAGGCCGCCCGCCGAGCGCCAGCGCGCCTGCGCCTCGACGGCGGTGATCGCGCCGCTGGCGAGGTCCACCACGGGTTGGTGGAGCAGGGCGAACCCGCCCTCCCGGACGGCCACCCGCAGCCGTTCCTCCAGTTCGCTGCGGCGCTCCAGGTCGGCCCGCATCGCGGGGGTGTAGAGCACCACCCGGCCCTTGCCCTCGGACTTGGCCCGGTACATCGCCAGGTCGGCGTTGCGCATCAGCTCGTCGGCGGCGGCCCTGGGGTCGGCGGCCGGGCCGCGTTCCGGGGTGCCGAAGGCGATGCCGATGCTGGCGGCGACGCCGAGTTCCACGCCGCCGATCCAGTACGGCTCGGACAGCGCGACCCGCAGCCGCTCGGCCAGTTCCTGGACCTGCAGCTTGCCGAGCGGGCCGCAGACCAGCGCGGCGAACTCGTCGCCGCCGAACCGGGCGACGGTGTCCCCGCAGCGGACGGCGCCCTGCAGCCGGCGGGCGGCCTGCACCAGCAGTTCGTCGCCGACCTGGTGGCCGGCGGTGTCGTTGACCGCCTTGAAGCCGTCCAGGTCCAGGAAGAGCACCGCGATGCCGGCGCCGGTGCCGCCCTGCTGGCCGCGGGTGCCGAGGGCGCCGCGCAGCCGCTGGGTGAACAGTGCCCGGTTGGGCAGGTCGGTGAGCGGGTCGTGGAACGCGTTGTGCTGCAACTGGGCCTGGAGCATGACGCGTTCGGTGACGTCCCGGCTGTTCAGCAGCAGCCCGTCGCGGTGCCGGCTGACGGTCGACTCGACGTGCAGCCACTCGCCGACGCCGGAGCTGATCCGGCACTCCACCCGGGCCGAGGACTCGACGGTGCCCGGGGTGCGGTGCGCGGCGAGCCGCACCCGCGCCAGGTAGCGGCGGACCTCGGAGAGCACCCGGCCCACGTCCTCGGGGTGGACGAGGTCGAGCAGGTTGCCGCCGACCAGTTCCTCCGGGTCCCGCCCGTAGACGCCGAGCGCCGCCGGGGAGACGTACGAGAGCACGCCGTTGGCCCCGGCGATCATGATGACGTCGCTGGAGCCCTGCACCAGGGAGCGGAAGTGCGCCTCCTTGTGGGCGAGCTCCTGGGCCAGCGACAGGTTGTCGAGCAGCATGACGCCCTGCCTGAGGATCAGCGCCAGCCCGACGGTGCACGCGGCCGCGGCCACCACACGGTCCAACTGCCGTCCGCCGAGGGCGTTGTAGAGGATGCCCGCGGTGCACACCGCGGCGGCCGCGTACGGCGTGAGCGCGCTGAAGGTGGTGGCCACCCGGCGGCGCGGCAGGCCGCCTGCCGAGGGGTGCTCGCGCAGCGGTCGGCGCCAGCGCGAGGACCACGGCGCCCACGCCAGCAGCAGGCTGCCGGCGAACCAGCCGGCGTCCAGCAGTTCGCCGGAGTGGTAGCTGCTGTGCAGCTCCGGGGAGGTGAACAGGGCGTCGCAGGTCACGGTGACGGCGAGCGCGAGCATCGCGGTGTGCACCGCCGCCCGGTTGCCGTCCCGGCCGCCGAAGCGCAGTCCGACCACCAGGCTGACCAGCAGGATGTCCAGCACCGGGTAGGCCAGGTTGAGCGCCAGGTCCAGCGGGGAGCCGCTCTCGCCGGCCGCGATCCGGCCCAGCGCCAGGCTCCAGCCGAGGGTGAACAGCGAGCCGGCGATCAGCCAGCCGTCCAGCAGCAGGCACAGCCAGCCGGCCGCCGAACGCGGGTGCTGGGCGAGCACCAGCACGCCGGTGATGGCGAGCGGGGGGAAGAGCAGGAAGGCGTACTGGGCGAGCGAGCCCTGCGGCACCGTGGCGGTGCGCACGACCACCTCGTACCAGCCCCAGGTGCCGTTGCCGAGGGAGACCATGAACGAGGAGAGGCCGAACAGCAGCCAGGCCGGGCGGGCCTGTCCGCCGACCGTGCAGCCGTACACCAGGCAGGACAGCGCGGCCGCCAGGGCCGCCGCGGCGAGCCCGAAGTCGCCCATGAACTGGGCGAGTTGGTGTGATCCCCAGCCGGTGGAGGCGCCCAGGGCATAGGCCAGGCAGAGCCCGCCGAGAGCGAGGCCGGGCAGCGTGCGGCCCGTCCTGAGCCGGCCCAGCGGGCCGCGCCCGGCGGGTGCGGGCGGGTCGGCGACGGACGCGTCGACGGGCGGCGCGCCCGGTCGTCCGGCTCCGGGCAGCACCGTATCGGTGGAGCTCACTCGGCCTCTCCCCCTCCGACCCGGGGCCTGGCGCCCCGACCACGGACCACCGGCCGCGTACCTCTCGGCCGTACGCGGCGGCCTGGCGCCCCGTCAGGACGGCGACCCAGGGGGTGGGCGGCCTTTCGGCCACCGCACCGCACCGATGCTCCCGCTCGGGACCCTACACCAAATCCGTCACTCAATGACACGCACACTCAACTTAGAGTAATGGCGACACGGTGGGGGAACGGAGCGGAATCCGACCGATCGGCCCGGTTGGCGGCGGCGCGCGGGCGGGGGCTCACGCGGCGCGCACGGGAGCACGCGACGGCGCCCGCCCACCCGGTGCGGGCCGTCGCCGACCGTCCGGGAACGGTCGGCGACCTGCGGATTCACCGGCCCGAGGGGGCCAGGTCATCGGGGAACAGCCGTAGCCGGTGGGCCAGCGCGGCGGCCTCGCCTCGACCGCCGACCTCCAGCTTGCCCAGGATGTTGGACACGTGCACGCTTGCGGTCTTCGGAGAGATGTACAGCTCCTCGGCGATCTGCCGGTTGGTCCAGCCCCGCGCGAGCAACCGGAGCACGTCCCGCTCACGGGGGGTGAGCCCGAAGGAGTCCCCGGCGGCCTGGACCGGCACGGCCGCGGCCGGCGGGCGCTCGGCCGGGGCCAGCACCAGCCCGGCCCGCTCGGCCAGCGCGGTGACCTGCGCCCCGAGCGGCCGGTCGCCGCGGACGGCCGCCAGTTCGCCCGCCTCGCGCAGCAGTTCGGTCGCGGGCTCGCGCCGCCCGGCCCGCACCTCCGCCTCGGCGGCCCGCAGCAGGGCCAGCGCCAGGGGGTACGGCAGCCCGGTCGGCCGCAGCTCGGTGACGGCCCGGGCCCACTGCTCGGGGGTGTCCGCGGCCGCGGCCCGGGCCAACTCGGCCTCCAGCAGCCGGGCCCAGCCGTGGTGCAGCGGCGACTGGGGCCGCAGGTCGGCGGCGGCCGCGGCGATCGCGGCCAGCACCCCGGCCCGGCCCGCCTCGGTCTCCGGCCGCCCCAGGCTGTCCGCCTCCACCCCGGCGGCCTCCACCAGCAGCGGGTAGACGTCGGACTCGTAGCCGAGCCGCCCGTCCTCGGCGAGCGCGGCGAGCAGTTCGGCCCGGACGTCCAGCGGCCGCCCGTTGTGCGCGGCGATCCGCACCGCCAGCCGGCTGATCGGCACGGCGTGCTGCGCCTGGCCGACCCGGTTGGCCGCCCGGGCCTGCGCCAGCATGGTCGCCGCGCTGGCGAAGTCCCCGTGCAGTACGGCGAGGTCGCCGCGCATCCGGTCCAGGAACTCGCCGTGGGAGCCGGGCAGTCCGATCAGTTCGCTGGCGGCGAGCAGTTCCTCGGCCTCCCGGAGCCGCCCGAGGTCGGTCAGCGCCTCGACCAGGTTGCCGGTGAGGATGTTGCCGATGTTGCGCTGCAGCCCGTTGCCGTCCGCGAACTCCAGCCCCTCCCGGGCCAGTCGGACGGCCTCCTCGGCCCGGCCGAGGCCGCGCTGCATGCTGGCCAGGTTGTTGATGCCGCGCAGCAGGAGGTCCGGGATGCCCAGCAGCCGGGCCCGCTCGATCGCCTCGGTCAGCTCGGCCAGCCCGCCCTCGGCGTCGCCCAGCAGGTCGTAGCGCAGGCTGCCGAGGGTCATCCGGGCGTGCACCTCGACCGAGTGGGCACCGACCTGCCGGGCGATCCGGATCGCCCGCTCGGCCAGCTCCAGGTGCTCCGTGCGCGGGGTCTTGACCACCGCCACCCCGGCGGCCAGCGCGAACACCTCGGCCTGCACCGCGGACGGCGGCAGGTCCTCCACCAGCCGGTGCGCGCGGGTGATCTCCTCGTCGTCCCCGGAGCGGCGCAGGTTCCCCAGCATCCGGGCCCGGTTGATCCGGAACCAGGCCGAGCGCACCGGGTGCTCCGCCTCGTCGACCAGCCGGAGCCCGCGCTTGGCCAGGCTCAGGCCGCGCTCGCGGTCGCCGCAGCGCCGGGCCGCGACCACCGCCTCGGCCAGCACGTCGACCAGCTGGATCCGGTCGCAGTCGGCGTCCGCGGGGCTGTGGTCACAGGAGCCGGGCGGGTAGGTCTCGGCCCAGTCGTACGGGCGCAGGGTGTGCGTCAGCACCTCCTCGGAGACCTGGTCCCAGAGCTCCAGGGCCCGCTCCAGCATTCCGAGTTGCTCGGCGAAGGCGTTGCGCCGACGGGCCGCCCGGGCGGCGTCCAGGGCGGTCGGCAGGGCCCGGGCCGGGTCGTGCGCGTGGTACCAGTAGTTGGCCAGCCGGGCGGGCAGCGCGTCCGCCGGGACGAGCTGCGGCCGGGCCTCCACGGCGAGCGCGAACTTGCGGTTGATCCGGTGCCGTTCGCCGGGCAGCAGGTCGTCCGAGACGGCCTCGCGGACCAGCGCGTGCCGGAACCGGTAGCCCTCGCCCTCGCTGTCCGGGCGCAGGATGTTGGCGCCGACGGCCGCCCGCAGCGCCTCGATCAGCGCCTCCTCGTCGTCGGCCAGGACGGCGGCCAGCAGGGCGTGTTCGACGTGCGAACCGCCCTCGGCGGCGATCCGCACCACCCGCTGGGCCTCCTCGTCCAGCCCCTCGACCCGGACCAGCAGGATGTCCCGCAGCGAGTCGGTCAGCCCGGCGCCGCAGCCGTCGTCGAAGGCGGTGGCCAACTCCTCGACGAAGAACGGGTTCCCCTCGGAACGGCGCAGGATCCGGTCCACCAACTGGCGGTCGGGCACGGCGGTGCCGAGGATCCCGGCCAGCTGGGCCGCCACCTCGCGGCGGCCGAAGCGCGCCAGCTCCAGCCGCTGGACGGTGCGCAGCCGCTCCAGCTCGGCCAGGAAGGGGCGCAGCGGGTGGCGGCGGTGCAGGTCGTCGGTGCGGTACGTGGCGACCAGCAGCACCCGGGAGCGGTGCAGGGTGCGCACCAGGAAGGCCAGCAGCTCGCGGGTGGAGCGGTCGGACCAGTGGAGGTCCTCGACGGCGAGCACGAGGGTACGTTCCGCGCCGAACCGTTCGAACAGTCTCGCCGTGTGCTCGAACAGCCGGGCCCGGCCGTACTCGTCGTTGGGTTCGCCGTCCGCCTCGCCGAACTCGGAGAGCAGTCTGGCCAGGTGGCCCTCGCTGCCGGCCGCCGCGGCCTCGAACTCGGCGCCCAGCGAGCGGTGCAGTCGGCGCAGCGCGGCCGCCAGCGGTGCGTACGGCAGGCCCTCGGCGCCGACCTCCAGACAGCTGCCGAGCGTGGTGACCGCTCCCCCGTCGGAGGCCCGCTGCAGGAACTCCTCCAGCAGCCGGGTCTTGCCGATGCCGGCCTCGCCGCCGATCAGCACGGCCTGCGGGCTGCCGGTGCCTGCTCGGCGCAGCGCATCGGTCAGTTCGGTGATCTCGCTGCCGCGGCCGACGAAGACGGGACTGACCGATATCTGCTGCATGGAGGCGAGCATGCCATAGCCGGAGCCGCCGGTGAGAGGGGTTATCTCGGCAGGCGAACGCCCGGAGGGGGAGGCGCTGACTCGCGGCGCCTCCCCCTCCTGAACTGCGTCGGCACCGTCGTGGTGCCGGCCCGTCAGCATCCCGGCTGACGCACGGGGCGCCGCTGGAAGCGGGCTGCCACCGGACGGCGGCGCAGCCGGCCGGCCTGCTTGGCCTCGCGGACCAGACGCTCGTGCTCGGCGCGGGCTTCGAGCTCGTGGGCCTGCTGCTGGATGAGCTGGTACTCGATCACTTCGGGTTCCCCCTCGGGTTTCACCTTCGTTTCCCTGACAAGTAAGAGCTTCCTCCCCCAGTGGGGGGTGCCACATCGGGAGCGTGCCCCATCTTCCGAAGGCCAAGGGCCTTAGATAGGACGCCAGAAAAGGTTTAAGGCCCTGTCTCACCTAGATACATAGGTGAGACAGGGCCTTAGGCCTTACTTAGGGGGCCTTAGATGCCTTAGATGCCTTAGGAAGGTGGGCTTGAAGGCCTAGGCACCCGAACCTTCTCAGGCGGAGACGCCCAGCTTCTCCAGGCTGTGCCTACTGCCCTTCCACGGCAAGCCGCTCCAGGCTGTGCCTACTGTCCTTCCACGGCAAGCCGCTCCAGGCTGTGCCTACTGTCCTTCCACGGCAAGCCGCTCCAGGATCAGGTCCTTGACCCGGGCCGCGTCCGCCTGGCCGCGGGTGGCCTTCATGACCGCGCCGACCAGCGCGCCCACGGCCGCCACCTTGCCGTCGCGGATCTTGGCGGCGACCGCCTCGTTCTCGGCGATGGCCTGGTCCACGGCGGCACCCAGCGCGGAGTCGTCCGAGACCACGGCCAGGCCGCGCTTCTCGACGACCTCGTCCGGCTCGCCCTCGCCGGCGAGCACGGCCTCGATGACCTGGCGGGCCAGCTTGTCGTTCAGCTTGCCCTCGGCGACCAGCGCGGCGACCCGGGCGACCTGCGCCGGGGTGATCGGCTGCTCGCTCAGCTCGGTGCCGGTCTCGTTGGCGCGGCGGGCCAGCTCGCCCATCCACCACTTGCGGGCCTGGTCGGCGGGGGCGCCGGCCGCGATGGTCTCCTGGATCGGCTCGACCGCACCGGCGTTGAGCACCGACTGCATGTCCTTGTCGGACAGGCCCCACTCGGCCTGCAGCCGGGCGCGACGCACCCGCGGCAGCTCCGGCAGCCCGGCCCGCAGCTCCTCGACCCACTCCCGGGCGGGGGCCACCGGCACCAGGTCCGGCTCGGGGAAGTAGCGGTAGTCCTCGGCGTTGTCCTTGATCCGGCCCGAGGTGGTGGACCCGTCGTCCTCGTGGAAGTGGCGGGTCTCCTGGACGATGGTGCCGCCGTCGGTCAGCACGGTGGCGTGCCGCTGGATCTCGAACCGGGCGGCCCGCTCCACGCTGCGCAGCGAGTTGACGTTCTTGGTCTCCGAGCGGGTGCCGAAGGTCTCGGTGCCGTTCGGGCGCAGCGACAGGTTGACGTCGCAGCGCATCTGGCCCTTGTCCATCCGGGCCTCGGAGACGCCCAGCGCCTTGATCAGCTCGCGCAGCTCGGCCACGTACGCCTTGGCGACCTCGGGGGCCCGCTCGCCGGCGCCGACGATCGGCTTGGTGACGATCTCGATCAGCGGGATGCCGGCCCGGTTGTAGTCGAGCAGCGAGTGGGTGGCGCCGTGGATGCGACCGGTGGCGCCGCCGACGTGGCTGGACTTGCCGGTGTCCTCCTCCATGTGGGCGCGCTCGATCTCCACGCGGAAGGTCGAGCCGTCCTCCAGCTGCACGTCGAGGTAGCCGTTGAAGGCGATCGGCTCGTCGTACTGCGAGGTCTGGAAGTTCTTGGGCATGTCCGGGTAGAAGTAGTTCTTCCGCGCGAACCGGCACCACTGGGCGATCTCGCAGTTCAGCGCCAGGCCGATCTTGACGGCCGACTCCACGCCCACCGCGTTGACCACCGGCAGCGAGCCCGGCAGGCCCAGGCAGGTCGGGCAGGTCTGGCTGTTCGGCTCGGCGCCCAGCTCGGTCGAGCAACCGCAGAACATCTTGGTCTTGGTGCCCAGCTCGACGTGGACCTCAAGGCCCATCACCGGGTCGTACGACGCGAGAGCGTCCTCGTAGGAGACCAGGTTCATGACGCTCACAGCGTCCCTTCTCACTTGAAGCTTGGGAGGTACGGGCCCGGCCCCACACGGCACGTGGGACCGGGCCGGGGCGTCAGCCCAGCAGCACGTCGTCGGAGCCGAGCTGGCGCAGCTCGCGGACCAGCAGGGCCGTGCCGGTGATCAGCGCGGCGGCACCGACCAGGGCGTTGACCAGCTTGAGGGTGTCACTCTCCTCGCGGGCCTTGCGGACGTCCTTGACGATGGAGACCGCACCGAACGCGCTGGTGCCGATGGACAGCCACAGGCCGGGCTTCGAATGCTTCCACCCCTTGACGGAGCTCGGGGCCTTGGCCTTCTCGATCTTGCTCACAGTGCCGGTACCTCCTCCAGCAGGGTGTGCCCCCACTTGTCGTTGAGTGCGGCCTCGACGGCGCCGCCCACGCGGTACAGGCGGTCGTCCGCCATCGCGGGAGCGATGATCTGCAGGCCGACCGGGAGATTGTCCTCCGGAGCCAGGCCGACCGGCAGCGACATGGCCGCGTTGCCCGCCAGGTTGGACGGAATCGTGCAGAGGTCGGCCAGGTACATCGCCATCGGGTCGTCGGCGCGCTCGCCGATCGGGAAGGCGGTGGTCGGCGTGGTCGGCGAGACCAGCACGTCCACGCCGGCGAAGGCGGCGTCGAAGTCGCGCGAGATCAGCGTCCGGACCTTCTGGGCCGAGCCGTAGTAGGCGTCGTAGTAGCCCGAGGAGAGGGCGTAGGTGCCCAGGATGATGCGGCGCTTGACCTCGTCGCCGAAGCCGGCCTCGCGGGTCAGCGCGGTGACCTCCTCGGCCGAGCGCGAGCCGTCGTCGCCGACCCGCAGGCCGTAGCGCATGGCGTCGAAGCGGGCCAGGTTGGAGGAGCACTCCGACGGCGCGATCAGGTAGTACGCCGGCAGCGCCAGGGTGAAGGACGGGCAGGACACCTCGACGACCTCGGCGCCCAGCTCGCGCAGCAGCTCCACCGACTCGTCGAAGCGCTGCATCACGCCGGTCTGGTAGCCCTCGCCGGCGAACTCCTTGACGACGCCGATCCGCATGCCGCGGACGTCGCGCATCCTCGCCGCCTCGACCACGGCCGGGACGGGCGCGTCGATCGAGGTGGAGTCCAGCGGGTCGTGCCCGGCGATGGCCTCGTGCAGCAGCGCCGCGTCCAGCACCGTACGGGCGCAGGGGCCGCCCTGGTCCAGGCTGCTGGAGAACGCGACCAGGCCGTAGCGGGACACCGAGCCGTAGGTCGGCTTGACGCCGACGGTGCCGGTGACGGCGCCGGGCTGGCGGATCGAGCCGCCGGTGTCGGTGCCGATCGCCAGCGGGGCCTCGAAGGCGGCCAGCGCGGCGGCCGAGCCGCCGCCGGAGCCGCCGGGGATGCGGGTGAGGTCCCACGGGTTGCCGGTCGGGCCGTAGGCGGAGTTCTCGGTGGAGGAGCCCATCGCGAACTCGTCCATGTTGGTCTTGCCGAGGATGACGACGCCGGCGTCCTTGAGACGGGTGGTCAGGGTGGCGTCGTAGGGCGGGATCCAGCCCTCCAGCATCTTGGACCCGCAGGTGGTCGGGATGCCCTTGGTGGTGAAGACGTCCTTCAGCGCGAGCGGGACGCCGGCCAGCGGGCCCAGCTCCTCGCCCTTGGCGCGCTTGTCGTCGACGGCCTTGGCGGCGGCCAGCGCGCCCTCGGTGTCGACGTGCAGGAAGGCGTTGACCTTCTTGTCGACGGCCTCGATGCGGTCCAGGTGCGCCTGGGCGACCTCGACGGCGGAGACCTCACCCTTGGCGATGGCGCCCGCGGTCTCGGCGGCGCTGTAACGGATCAGCTCGGTCATCTCGGTCAGTCCTCCCCGAGGATCTGCGGTACACGGAAACGCTGCTCCTCGGCGGCGGGGGCGCCGGACAGCGCCTGCTCCGGGGTGAGCGACGGCCGCACCTCGTCCGCGCGCATGACGTTGGTCAGCGGCAGCGGGTGGGAGGTCGGCGGGACGTCCTGTCCGGCGACCTCGGAAACGCGGGCGACCGCGCCGATGATCACGTCGAGCTGCTCGGCGAAGTGGTCCAGCTCTTCGGGCTTCAGCTCAAGACGCGACAGCCGGGCGAGGTGGGCGACCTCCTCGCGCGTGATGCCAGGCATGCAGCGATCCTCAGGGTGAGTTCTGGTGAGACCCGGCGACGCCTGCGGCGCTGCCGGGCCCGGGCAGGAGCAGCCTGGTTCGGCGCTCCGTCCTCGTGGTCTTTGGACCCCATCCTATGGGGCCCGGCCCGGCCACCGGCCAACGAGTGGAGCCGTGCCCCCGTTACCGACCTTCACTGGGGCCTGGTACGGGCCCACCCCTGCGCACCCGGCGCCTGGAAGCCGATCTGCGCGGCCGGCAGCGCCGGGCCGCGCTGGACGCCCTGGACGGCGGGCGGCAGCACCGGCGGGAGGGTCGGCGGCAGCGCCGGGGGCAGCGCGCCGGGCTGGACCGCCGGCTTGACCGCCGGCTTGACCGCGGCGGACCGGTCGACCGGCCTGATGATCGACGGGAGCTGCGAGGCCGGACCGAAGCGCTCCACCGTCGGGGCGCCGGTGGTGCGGTGCACCCGCAGCCAGGCGGTGGCCTGCTCAGCGGGCAGCGCGGCCGACACCAGCCAGCCCTGGACGGCGTCCACGCCCATGCAGTGCAGCCGCTCCCAGGTCTCGTCGTCCTCGACGCCCTCGGCGACCACGGTCAGGCCGAGCGAGTGGGCCAGCTCCACCGAGCAGCGGACCACCGCCGCGTCGTGGTCGTCGGCGACCATCCGGGAGACGAAGGAGCGGTCGATCTTCAGCTCGCCGACCGGCAGGCTGCGCAGCCGCACCAGCGAGGAGTGGCCGGTGCCGAAGTCGTCCAGGGACATCCCGACGCCGTAGCCGCGCAGTTCGGCCAGGGTGTCGGCGGCGCGCCGGGAGTCGTCCAGCAGCAGCCGCTCGGTGATCTCCAGCTGGAGCGCGTGGGCCGGCACCTGGTGGCGGACCAGGTGGCCGGCGACGCGCTGGGCGAAGCCGGGGTTGAGCACGTCGCGCGGCGAGACGTTGACCGCGACCTGCACCTGGAGTCCCTGGTCGCGCCAGTAGGCGAGTTGACCGACGGCCGCCTCCAGCACGTAGTCGGTGAGCCGGGGCATCAGGCCGCTGGACTCGGCGAGCCCGACGAACTCGTCCGGGGAGACGTTCCCCTGTCCGGGCCGCTCCCAGCGCAGCAGCGCCTCCAGGCCGACCACCCGGCCGTCGAAGGCCACCTTCGGCTGGTAGTGCAGCTGAACCTCGCCGGTCTCCAGGGCCCGGCGGAGGTCCCCGAGCAGGCCGATCCGGTACGGGGTGTCGGCGTCCTGGGTCTCGTCGTACTGGGCCACCCCGCTGCACTCGCGCTGGGCGTGGCCCATCGCCACGTCGGCGCGGCGCAGCAGCGATTCGGCGTCCTGGGCGCCCTGCGGGTAGACGCAGACGCCGGCGCTGGCCTCCAGCACCAGCAGCAGCCCGTCCAGCCGGATCGGCGCCGCGAGTTCGGCGATCAGCGCCTTGGCGACGCGCTCCAGGCTGTCCGGGCAGTTGATGCCGGGCAGCAGGACGGCGAACTCGTCGCCGCCCATCCGGGCCACCATCGGGCGGCCGCGCCGGTAGTGCCGGGGCAGGCCGGCGAAGACGTCGTCGATGGACTCCCGGGTGGCGCTGCCGGCCGGGCCGCCGGAGCGCAGCGCCCGGTGGAGCCGACGGGCGATGTGAACCAGAAGGCGGTCACCGGCCGTATGACCAAGTGTGTCGTTCAGTGATCGGAAGCGGTCGAGGTCAAGCAGGATGAGACCGACGCTGCAGCCCTCCTCGCGCTCGACGATCGCCTCCTGGGCGGCCAGCAGTAAGGCCTGACGGTTGGGCAGATCCGTCAGGGGGTCGGTCAGCTGGTCGCGGGCGCGGTCGCGGGCGATCCGCCAGGCCGCCACCAGGACGGCCAGCGGGACCGCGAACAGCGGCAGCAGTTCGGGTTCGTACCGGTAGACCAGGACGGCCAGCGGGATGAGCGGCGCGGCTCCGGCCAGCAGCACGCCGAGCAGCAGGACCGCACCCGCCACCCCCTGCGGCGGGCGTGTGGGCGCGCCGCCGGTCGTACGATCCATAAGCCCTGTCCTCCGTCGGGCCCGCCCCGTCAGGCCGCCTTACGGTGAGGCACCGTGCTGGTACCGACAGCTGCCGGGCATGGAGCGACCCCGAGGAGCACCGGCTCAGCCGGTGCCCCCACCCCTGCTGACACTCTGTTGCGCTCCAGGGTATGCCGGGGTCCACCCGGTGGGCAGACTTTCGGACAACCGGAAACGCGCCACCGCGTCCGGGTGTCGCACAGTGACACAATGCCCGCTTTCACTGAACGGCACCCGGTGACGTTGCATCAGGACGATAACAACACGGATCCGGCCACCGGCCGCTCGGGTCCGATCCGGATCAGCCCTCGGCGGGGGCCTCGACGGGCTCGGCGGCGGCCTCCGGCTCCGGAAGTCCCAGGTGGGCGCGGGCGGCCGACGGCCCGTCGGCGAGCAGGACGGCGAAGCCCGCGTCGTCCAGCACGGGCAGTCCGAGCTGAACGGCCTTGTCGTACTTCGATCCTGGGTTGTCACCAGCGACCACAAAATCGGTCTTCTTCGAAACCGAACCGGTCACCTTCGCTCCGCGCGAGGTCAGCGCCTCCTTGGCGCCGTCCCGGGTGTGGCCGGCCAGCGTCCCGGTCACCACCACCGTCAGCCCCTCCAGCGGACGTTCCGCCTCCTCCTCGTCCGCGAACTCCTCGACGAAGCGCACACCCGCGGCGCGCCACTTCTCCAGGATGTCCCGGTGCCACTCCTCCTCGAACCACTCCTTGATCGAGCGGGCGATGGTCGGACCGACGCCCTCGACCGCCGCCAGCTCCTCCTCGGTGGCCGAGAAGATCCGGTCCAGGTCACGGAACTCCCGGGCCAGCTCCTGCGCCGCGACCGGGCCGACGTGCCGGATCGACAGGCCGTTGAGGAAGCGCCAGAGCGGGCGGTCCTTCGCCCCCTCCAGGTTGTCCAGCAGGGTCTGCAGCGACTTCTTGGGCTCGCCCTTGGTGGTCGCGAAGAAGAAGACCTCCTTCTCCTTGCCCGTCTTGTCGTCCAGCTTGGGCATGCCGGTCTTCTGGTCGCGCACCAGCACCTTGATCGGCAGCAGCTGCTGCTCCGTCAGACCGAAGACGTCGCCCTCGTTGCCCACCGGCGCCTCGGCCGGCTCCAGCGGCTGGGTCAGCGCGGTGGCCGCCACGTAGCCGAGCCCCTCGACGTCCAGGCACTGCCGCCCACCGAGGAAGGCGATCCGCTCCCGGATCTGGGCCGGGCAGTGCTGGGCGTTCGGGCAGCGCAGGTCGATGTCCCCCTCGGACATCGGACGCAGCTCGGCGGCGCACTCCGGGCAGTGCGATGGCATCACGAAGGCCTGCTCGGTGCCGTCCCGCAGGTCGTAGACCGGGCCGAGGATCTCCGGGATCACGTCGCCGGCCTTGCGCAGCACCACGGTGTCGCCCAGCAGGACGTCCTTGGCCTTGACGATCTCCTGGTTGTGCAGCGTCGCGTACTGCACCATCGAGCCGGCCACCTTCACCGGCTCGGCCAGCACCGCGTACGGGGTGGCCCGGCCGGTACGGCCGATTCCGACCTTGATCTCCGCCAGCTTGCCGGTGACCTCCTCCGGCGGGTACTTCCAGGCGATCGCCCAGCGCGGGGACTTGGAGGTGGCGCCGAGCCGGCCCTGCAGGGCGATCTCGTCCACCTTGACCACGACGCCGTCGATCTCGTGCTCGACCGAGTGCCGCTGCTCGCCGAAGTGCTTGATGAACGCCCGGACTTCGGCCAGCGTGCCGACCACCTCGTTGTGCCGGGCGGTGGGCAGGCCCCAGTCGTGCAGCAGCCGGTAGGCGTGCGACTGGTTGTCGATGTCGAAGCCGACCCGGGCGCCGATGCCGTGCACCACCATGTGCAGCGGCCGGGACGCGGTGACGTGCGGGTCCTTCTGGCGCAGCGAACCGGCGGCGGCGTTGCGGGGGTTCATGAACAGCCGGATCATCGCCCGGGGCCGCTTGCCCTCCTTGGCGCGCTCCTCGTTCTCCTGCCGTCGGCGCTCGTTCTCCTCCGAGAAGGAGGCGTTGAGCGCGAGGAACTCCTCGGTCGGGAAGTAGACCTCGCCGCGGATCTCCACCAGCTCGGGGACGTTCTCGCCCTTGAGCCGGTGCGGGATCTCCTTGATGGTGCGGACGTTGGCGGTGATGTCCTCGCCGACCCGGCCGTCGCCGCGGGTCGCCGCCTGCACCAACTGGCCGTTCTCGTACGTGAGGTTGACGGCCAGGCCGTCCACCTTGAGCTCGCACAGGTAGTGGTACTCGATGCCCGCCAGCTCGGTGGCGACCCGGTCCGCCCAGGCGCCGAGCTCCTCGTCGTCCATCGCGTTGTCCAGGCTGAGCAGCCGCTCGCGGTGCTCGACCTCGGCGAACAGCGCGGTGGGCGCGCCGCCGACCCGCTGGGACGGCGAGTCCGGCGTCACCAGGGCAGGGTGCTCGGCCTCCAGCGACTCCAGCTCGCGCATCAGGGCGTCGAACTCGGCGTCGCTGACGACCGGCGCGTCCTGCTCGTAGTACCGGGTGCGGTGGTCGGTGATCTCCTTCGCCAACTCGGCGTGCCGCCGGCGCACCTCCGCCGGGACGTCCTCCCAGCCCTCGACAGCCGTCACCGCAAGCCCTCCTACGTTCTCATTCCGGGTTGTCCACCAGGCTCTGCGCCGCCCGCGCCGCGAGCGACAACGCCCTGCGCGCGTACGCCGGGGAGGCCCCGGCCAGACCGCAGGTCGGCGTCACCAGCACACGACGGCCCAGCAGCTCCGGAGCGAACCCGAGCCTGCGCCACAAGGTCCTGACTCCCTGGACACTACCGGCCGGGTCGGACACCGCCTGGTCAGTGGAGGGGACGACACCAGCGAGGATCACCGTGCCGCCCTCCACCGCCTCGCCCAGGTCGTCGTCCTGGCGCTCGGTGAGGAGCGAGAAGTCCAGCGAGATCCCGGCGACCCCGGCCCGGCGCAGCAGCGGGACCGGGACGTCCGGGGCGCAGGAGTGCACCACGACCGGCGCGTCCAGGCCGCGGATCAGCTCCCGCAGCACCTCCTCGGCGACCTGCCGGTCCACCGCGCGCAGCCGCTGGAAACCGCTGGCGGTCTTCACCGACCCGGCCAGCACGGCGGGCAGCGAGGGCTCGTCCAGCTGGAGCACCACCTCGGCGCCCGGGATCCGCTTGCGGACCTCGGCGAGGTGGCGACGCAGGCCCTCGGTGAGCGAGCCGGCGATGTCCCGGCAGGCGCCCGGGTCGGCGAGCGCCTTCTCGCCGTGCCTGAGCTCGATGCTCGCCGCGAGCGTCCACGGGCCGACCGCCTGGACCTTGAGCGCGCCCTGGTGGCCTTGGGTGAACTCCTCCAGGGCGTCCAGGTCCTCGCCGAGCCAGGAGTGGGCCCGCCGGGTGTCCCGGCCGGGGCGGTCGGCGAACCGCCAGCCGCTGGGCTCGGTCTGCGCGAACAGCTCGACCAGCAGGCCGGCGCCGCGGCCGATCATGTCGGCGCCCGGGCCGCGCGCGGGCAGCTCGGGCAGGAAGGGCAGGTGCTCCAGCGCGCCGGTGGCGGTCTTGGCGGCCTCCCGGGCGTCGGTGCCGGGCAGCGAGCCGACGCCGGTGGCGGCGCCGCGCAGGTCGGGGAAGGGATGTCCGGTACTCACCCGCCCGAGCCTAGTGCGCGGCACCGCTCCGTCGGTCAGCGCCCGGGGCGGACGGTGATGTCGGTGATCTCGGCGTCCCGGGAGGCGTCCAGGGCGGCGAGGACGGCCCTGGCGACGGACTCCGGATCGATCCAGCGGTCGGCGTCGTACTCCTTGCCCTCCTGCTGGTGCACCTTGGCCTGCATCGCGGTGGCGGTGCGGCCCGGGTAGACCGAGGTGACCCGCACGCCGTTCGGGTGCTCCTCCTGGCGCAGCGCGTCGGCCAGCGCCTTCAGGCCGTGCTTGCTGGCCGCGTACGCCGACCACTCGGCGTGGGCGGTGAGGCCGGCGCCGGAGTTGACGAACACCACGTGGCCCTTGACCAGGCGCAGCGAGGGCAGCAGCAGCCGGGTCAGCTCGGCGGGAGCGACCAGGTTGACGTTCAGGGTGTCCTGCCAGGCCTTCACCGGCAGGTCGCCCACGGTGCCCAGCTCCACCGTGCCGGCGACGTGCAGCAGCGAGTCCAGCTCGACGGGCAGCGCCTGGTGCCCGAAGGCCCAGGACAGCTTGCCCGGGTCGCCGAGGTCCCCGACCAGGGTGCGGGCGCCCGGGAAGCGGTCGCGCAGTTCGCCGGCCCGCCGGGCGTCCCGGGCGAGCAGCCAGAGCTCGTCCCCGCGCTCGGCGAGCTTCTCGGTCAGGACGGCGCCGATGCCGGAGCCGGCGCCGGTGATCAGATGTGCAGCCATGGCCCCGATCCTCTCAGGCCTTGAGCAGCGTAAACACCTCGGCGGGCGTGTCGGCGAAGCCGATCAGCTCGGCGAGCGGGCGCGGCAGGAAGCCCTCGGCGTCCATCCGCTCCAACTGGGTGCGCAGGCCCGCGTAGAAGCCCTCGGTGTCCAGGACGACCACCGGCTTGTCGAAGATCCCGTGCTTCTTGAGCTCCAGCACCTCGGTGACCTCGTCCATCGTGCCCAGCCCGCCGACCAGCACCACGACGGCGTCCGCCCGTGCGGCCAACTCCCGCTTGCGCTCGGCCAGGTCGGCGGTCATCACCAGTTCGTCGGCGCCGACGTAGCCCTTGTGCTTGAGCATCTCGACCATCACCCCGACGAGTTGGCCGCCCGCCGCCTTCACCTCGTCGGCGAGCAGGCCCATCAGCCCGGCGTTGGAGCCGCCCCACACCAGGGTGTGCCCGCCCTCCCCGAGGAGCCGGGCGAACTCGGCGGCGGGGGCGGAGTAACGGTCGTCGAGCGAGTACGCGGAGCAGAAGACGCAGATATTCATGATGCCGACTGGTCTATCACGCCCGGCCGCGCCCGCTCACCGGCATTGCGTCCCGGGCCCGGCCGCCGGTCACGGGTGCTGGAACAGCACCTCCGGGTTCGCGGCCGAGGGGCCGTCCAGCAGGGGCTGGTGGACGCCCTTGAGGGTCTGGTCGAAGAACGCCCCGACGTACTCCCGGGTCAGCTGCATCCCGCGCGCCGGCGAGGTGGTCGTCCCGGGAGGGGACGGCAGGCCGAGCTCGGCGGCCAGCACCGGGACGTCCGTGAAGCCGGCATGGTTGGTGCCCGCGACGGCCAGCCAGGGCTTGTAGCCGCCCCAGCCCGCCCAGGTCTCGCCCCAGGACGTCTCCTCGCCGCCGACGGCGTGGTCGCTCTGCTTGCCGAGCAGCAGGAACGAGCGGCCGTGGAGGCCGTCGGCCGGGACGGGCGGGTGGAACTCCCCGTCCATGTTCACCCCGGCAAGGATCCGCCGGTCCTCGGCCATCGCGTTCAGCGTGGACGCGCCGCCGATCGAGTGCCCGGCCATCCCGATGCGGTCGCGGTCGATGAGGTGGGAGAGCCGCCAGACCGGGTGCTGCCCGGTCAGCTGGTCCAGGACGAAGGACACGTCCTTCGCCCGGCTGTCCGGCAGCGAGTCCGGGGCGCCGGTGTCGCACAGTGCGCAGCCCGGGGTGGTGCCGTCGGCCAGCGTCTCGCCGGAGTCCTCGTAGGTGTGGCCGACCAGGGCGACCACGTAGCCGCGGCCGGCCAGGTCGGTCGCCAGGCCGGTCAGCGTGGCGCGGGGGTTCTCGAAGCCGGGCGAGAGGACCACCAGCGGGAACTTCCCGCCGACGGCCTTCGCCCCGGTGTAGGCGTACGTCCTGGTGCCCACCAGGTCCTGCGGCTGCGCCCCGGTGCCCGCCGGGACCCTGGTCGCGATGAAGCCCTGCGCCTCGGCGGGGGTCATGTACGGAGCCGGCTCCCCGGTGCCCTGCCGGGCCGGGTAGAACATCGACACCGCCAGCTGCCGCGGCCCGGCCGAGGGCACCCACGGGTCGGTGCGGTTCCGGTCGGTCAGCCGCAGCACCTCCTCGCCGGCCGCGTACGGCCCGGTCGGCCGGGGCAGTTCCCCGTGGAAGGCGGCGGGGGTGCCGACGGCGGCGACGGGCGCGGTGCGGGTGGGCGCGGGCGAGGCCGACGCGGCCCCGGCGAGCGGCAGCGGAAGGGCGAGCACGAGGGCGGCGACGGCCGCGATGCGACGGGTTCGGTTCATGCCCCCGACGGTATGTTCGGGCCCCGGCCCCCCGAATCAGCCCGCCGAATGCCATCTGCGGCCCCGGTCATCCGCCGGGTCCAGCGCCGTCATCCCTCCGGATGACTCGCCCGTGGCCCACTCAGGCGGGCACCGCCGGGCGTTCGGTGGTGGCGATGGTGGCGGAGCCGATGACCCGGGTGCCGTCGTAGAGGACGACGGCCTGGCCGGGGGCGATGCCTCGGGCGGGGGTGTCGAGGCGGACGTGGAGAGTGCCGTCGACCATGGCGGCGGTGACGGGCACCTCCTCCCCGTGGGCGCGGAGCTGGGCGGTGTAGCGGCCCTCGACCAGCGCCTCGGTGCCGCACCAGCGGGGGCGGATGGCGGTCAGGGCGGTGACGTCCAGGCCCTCGACCGGGCCGACGGTGACGGTGTTGTTCACCGGCGAGATGTCGAGGACGTAGCGGGGCTTGCCGTCGGCGGCCGGGCGGCCGATCCGCAGGCCCTTGCGCTGGCCGATGGTGAAGCCGTAGGCGCCGTCGTGCTCGCCGAGCTTGGTGCCGTCGACGTCGAGGATGTCGCCGGTGGCGGTGCCGAGGTGCTGTGCCAGGAAGCCCTGGGTGTCGCCGTCGGCGATGAAGCAGATGTCGTGGCTGTCGGGCTTCTTGGCGACGGCCAGGCCGCGGCGCTCGGCCTCCTCGCGGATCTGCTCCTTGGTGGTGTCACCGAGCGGGAAGAGCGAGTGGGCGAGCTGGTCGGAGTCCAGCACGCCGAGGACGTAGGACTGGTCCTTGGCGGCGTCCACGGCGCGGTGCAGTTCGCGCTCGCCGGAGGGCAGGTCGACGATGCGGGCGTAGTGGCCGGTGCAGACGGCGTCGAAGCCGAGCGCGATCGCCTTGTCCAGCAGCGCGGCGAACTTGATCTTCTCGTTGCAGCGCAGGCACGGGTTCGGGGTGCGCCCGGCCGCGTACTCGGCGACGAAGTCGTCGATCACGTCCTCGCGGAAGCGCTCGGCGAGGTCCCAGACGTAGAAGGGGATGCCGATCACGTCGGCGGCCCGCCAGGCGTCCCGGGAGTCCTCGATGGTGCAGCAGCCGCGCGCCCCGGTCCGGAAGGACTGCGGGTTGGCGGACAGCGCCAGGTGGACGCCGGTCACCTCGTGGCCGGCTTCGACGGCGCGGGCGGCGGCGACGGCGGAGTCGACTCCGCCGGACATCGCCGCGAGCACGCGCAGACGGCCGGTGGACGGAGTGGTCGGGGCACCCGGGAAGTCAGTCATGATGGCAACAAGGGTACGGGGTGGCCCGACTGTTCCCGGAAGCCGAGGAAAGCCGGGGAAAGCACGGGAAGCCGACGGGAGCCCGGGAAGCCGCCGGGAGCCGGGGAACCCGCCGTCAGCGCCGTACGGACGCCAGTCCCGCGTTGCGCGCCCGCCGCACCGCCGGGGCGATGGCCTCCACCAGCGCCGTGACGTCAGCCCGCACCGAGGTGTGCCCGAGCGAGAACCGCAGCGAGGCGCGGGCCAGCAGCGGGTCGACGCCCATCGCGAGCAGCACGTGGCTGGGCTGCGGCACCCCGGCCGAGCAGGCCGAGCCGGTGGAGCACTCGATGCCCTGGGCGTCCAGCAGCATCAGCAGGGCGTCGCCCTCGCAGCCGTGGAAGGAGAAGTGGGCGTTGGCGGGCAGCCGGCCCTCCTCCGCCGGGTCGCCGTTGAGCACGGCGTCCGGGACGGCGGCCAGCACTCCGGCGACCAGTTCGTCGCGCAGCGCGCCCAGCGTCTCCGCGTGCTCCGCCCGCCGCTCGACGGCGAGCGCCGCGGCGGCCGCGAAGCCGGCGGCGGCGGGGGCGTCCAGCGTGCCGGAGCGGACGTCCCGTTCCTGGCCGCCGCCGTGCAGCAGCGGTACGGGCGTGGCACCGCGGGAGAGCAGCAGCGCGCCGATGCCGAACGGGCCGCCGATCTTGTGCCCGGTGACGGTGAGCGCGGTGAGCCCCGAGTCGGCGAAGTCCACCGGGACCTGCCCCAGCGCCTGCACCGCGTCGGCGTGCATCGGGATGCCGTACTCGGTTGCCACGGCGGCGAGTTCGCGCACCGGCTGGACGGTGCCGACCTCGTTGTTGGCCCACATCACGGTGACCAGGGCGACGGAGGAGGGGTCGCGCTCGATCGAGGAGCGCAGCGCCTCGGGGTGCACCCGGCCCAGCGCGTCCACCGGCAGGTACTCGACCTCGGCGCCCTCGTGCTCGGACAGCCAGTGCACCGCGTCCAGCACCGCGTGGTGCTCGACCGGACTGCACAGCACCCGGGTTCGGGCCGGGTCGGCGTCCCGGCGGGCCCAGTACAGGCCCTTGACCGCCAGGTTGTCGGACTCGGTGCCGCCGCCGGTGAAGACGATCTCGCTGGGGCGGGCACCCAGCGACTCGGCCAGCGACTCGCGGGCCTCCTCGACCACCCGGCGGGCCCGGCGGCCGGCCGCGTGCAGGGCCGAGGCGTTGCCGACCACCCCCAGGTGCGCCGTCATCGCGGCGATCGCCTCGGGCAGCATCGGCGTGGTCGCCGCATGGTCCAGGTATGGCATAACCCCCCGATTGTAGAGGGAGCCCCGGCGGGACCGATCCGGAGCCTGCACCGATCCGGCCACCCGCCGGACGCCGGCGTCCGGCACTGGTTTGTACCACTGCGCCGGGCAGCGGTTAGCCTGACGAACACTTCTCAAGCCAGTCCAGGGGGGCACCATGTCGCAGTCGGTCGACCGCGCGCTGACCCTGCTCGGCTCGCTCGACGACGGGCCGCTCTCGCTGGAGCAGGCCGCGAGCCGCCTCGGGGTGCACAAGTCCACCGCGCTGCGCCTGCTGCGCACGCTGGAGGAGCACGGTTTCGTCCGGCGCCAGCCCGACCTGCGCTACCGGGTCGGCGGCCGGGTGCTGTCGCTGGCGCACCGGGCGCTGGAGGACTTCGACGTCCGGCAGGTGGCCGCGCCCTACCTGGCCGCGCTGAACGCCCGCTGCGGCTACACCGTCCAACTGGCCGTGCTGCAGGACGGCGAGGTGCTCTACCTGGACGAGGTGGCCGGGCCGTCGGCCGCCCGGCCGCCCAGGATCGGCCGGCGCGCCCCGGTGACCGGGACGGCCGTCGGGCGGGTGCTGCTCGCCGGGCTGCCGGCCGACGGCGCCCGCGAGGAGGAGCTGCCGCCCGAGCTGGCGGCGGTGCGCCGCCGGGGCTGGGCGGCCGAGTCGGCCGAGCACCGGGAGCCGGTGACCTGTGTGGCCGCGCCGGTCGCGGGCATCGGCGGGCGGACGGTCGCGGCCTGCGCGCTGAGCGCCCCGGCCGGCCAGGTGCCGCCGGCGGAGCTGGCCCGGATGCTGCCGGAGCTGCTCTGCACGGCCGAGGCGATCTCGCTCGCGTACGGCGGCTCGCCTACTCCTCGCTGGTGCGAGAACCGTTGCGGTGCCAGGCCCGCGGGGCACGCCAGCCGTACTTCAGGGCCAGCATCCGGAGCCCGAAGGCGGTGAGCGCGGCGGCGGTGCCGGTGGCGCCGGTGAGCCGGTTCGCGCCGATCAGCACGGCCACCAGGGCGGCGCCGACCAGGGCCGGGACGGCGTAGATCTCGCGGTCCCAGCGCAGCAGCGAGGGGATCTCCCCGGCCAGGACGTCGCGGATCACCCCGCCGCCGGCCGCGGTCACCATGCCGAGCGCGACGGCGGCGACCGCTCCCAGCCCGTAGTCGTGCGCCTTGGCGGTGCCGGTGACGCAGAACAGGCCGAGGCCGAGGGCGTCCAGGGCCTGCACCGCCCGGTTGATCCGCTCGACCTCGGGGTGCAGGAAGAACACCACCAGCCCGGCGGCCAGCGGGGTGAGGAAGTAGCCGAGGTTGGTGAAGGCGGCCACCGGGGTCGCGCCGATCACCAGGTCGCGCATCACCCCGCCGCCGAGCGCCGTGACCTCGGCCAGGACGCAGATCCCGAAGATGTCCATGTTCTTGCGGACGGCGAGCAGCGCTCCGGAGAGCGCGAAGACGAAGATGCCGACGAGGTCCAGCGACTGCTGCACGTCGGAGGGGAAGATCTGCGAGGTCACCACACAACTATGACCTGCGCGGAACCTCCCCTCCGCCCACCGTCCGCTCAGTCCTTGTTCTCCGGGATCTCCAGGTTCTCCGGGCTGTGCCTAACCGTTCCCCTCGCTCCGCTCCGGGCTGTGCCTAACCGTTCCCCTCGCTCCGCTCCGGGCTGTGCCTAACCGTTCCCCTCGCTCCGCTCCGGGAAGTGACAAGCCACCTGGTGCCCGGTCTTCAGCGCCGCCAGCGGCGGCTCCTGCGAGGCGCAGACGTCCTGCGCCTTCCAGCACCTGGTCCGGAACCGGCAACCGCTGGGCGGGTTGATCGGCGAGGGCACGTCGCCCTTGAGCAGGATCCGCTCGCGCCCGCCCTGCTGGCGCCGGCGCGGGTCGGGCACCGGGACGGCCGACATCAGGGCGTTGGTGTACGGGTGCATCGGGCTGCGGTAGAGCGAGTCGCGGTCGGCGATCTCGACGATCTTGCCGAGGTACATCACCGCCACCCGGTCGGAGACGTGCCGGACCACCGAGAGGTCGTGCGCGATGATCAGGTAGGTCAGGCCCAGCTCCTGCTGGAGGTCGTCCAGCAGGTTGACCACCTGCGCCTGGATCGACACGTCCAGGGCCGAGACCGGCTCGTCCGCGATGATCATCTTCGGCTTGAGCGCGAGCGCCCGGGCGATGCCGATGCGCTGGCGCTGGCCGCCGGAGAACTCGTGCGGGTAGCGGTTGTAGTGCTCGGGGCTGAGCCCGCACAGCTCCAGCAGTTCCTGGACGGCCTTCTTGACGCCGCCCTCCGGCTGGACGCCCTGGAGCTTGAACGGCGCGCTGACGATGGTGCCGACGGTGTGCCGGGGGTTCAGCGAGGAGTACGGGTCCTGGAAGATCATCTGGATGTCGCGGCGCAGCGGCCGCATCGCGCCGGCCCCCAGGTGGCTGATGTCGATGCCCTCGAACTCGATCGTCCCGCCGGTGGGTTCGTCGAGCCGGGTGACCAGCCGCCCCATGGTGGACTTGCCGCAGCCGGACTCGCCGACGACACCCAGCGTCTCGCCGGCGTTGACGGTGAAGTCGATGCCGTCGACGGCCCGCACCGCGCCGGTCTGGCGCCGCAGCAGTCCGCCGCGGATCGGGAAGTGCCGGGTCAGGCCGGTCACCTTCAGCAGCGGCTCGCGGTCGGGGGCGGGCGCCGGCGAAGGGATCGTGGCCCCCTGAGTGTCCGTCATCGGTTCTCTCCAGAAAGGTGGTACGAGGCCGGGCTCACAGCCTGGGCGCGATCTCTTCGGCGAAGATGCGGTGCCGTTCGCCGACCGGCAGGTGGCAGGCCGCGACGTGCCCGGGCACGGCCTCGGTCAGCACCGGGACCTCGCTCGCGGAGCGCCCTCCGGTGAGGGCGGCGTACGGGCAGCGCGGGTGGAAGGCGCAGCCGGACGGCACGTTGATCAGGCTGGGCGGGGTGCCCTTGACCGGCACGAGCCGTTCCTGCAGTTCCCGGTCCAGGCGCGGCATCGAGCCCAACAGGCCCCAGGTGTAGGGGTGTTCCGGCGCGTCGAAGAGGCTCTCGGCGGGACCGCGCTCGATGCACTTGCCGCCGTACATGACCAGGATGTCGTCGGCGAGCTCGGCGACCACCCCGAGGTCGTGGGTGATGATGATGACGGCGGAGCCGAACTCCTGCTGGAGGTCACGGATGAGGTCCAGGATCTGCGCCTGGACGGTGACGTCCAGGGCGGTGGTGGGCTCGTCGGCGATCAGCAGCGAGGGGTCGTTGACCAGGGCCATGGCGATCATCGCGCGCTGGCGCATGCCGCCGGAGAACTGGTGCGGGTAGTCGTCCAGCCGGCGGTCGGGCTGCGGGATGCCGACCCGGTCGAGCATCTCGATCGCGCGGGTCCTGGCCTGCTTCTTGGTGGCCCGCGGGTGGTGCACCCGGTACGCCTCGACGATCTGCGCGCCGACGGTGTAGTAGGGGTGCATCGCGGTCAACGGGTCCTGGAAGATCATCGCCAGTTCGCGGCCGCGCAGTTGGCGCACCCGGTCCGGTCCGGCCGCGATCAGGTCCTCGCCGTCCAGCCGGATCTCGCCGCTGATCCGGGCCCGCTTCGAGCGGTGCAGGCCCATGATGCCGAGTGAGGTGACGGACTTGCCGGAGCCGGACTCGCCGACGATGCCCAGGGTGCGGCCCTTGTGCAGGTCGAAGCTGACCCCGTCCACCGAGCGGACCAGGCCGTCGTCGGTGTCGAAGTGGATCCGCAGGTCGCGGACGGACAGGAAGGGGTCTCCCAGAGGAGCGGGAGCTGCGTCCGCCGGGGTCTTCTGGAGGTCGGTCACGAGAGCCTCACGCGGGGGTCGACGAGCGCGTACAGGAGGTCGACCACGAGGTTGCAGACGACGATGAAGAAGGCGGCGAGCAGGGTGACGCCGAGGATCTTGGGCAGGTCGTTGTCGGAGATCGCCTGGACGGCGAACTGGCCGATGCCCTTGAGCGAGAAGACCTGCTCGGTGATCAGCGCACCGCCGAGCAGCAGGCCGAGGTCCATGCCGAAGATGGTGACGATCGGGGTGAGCGCGGAGCGCAGCCCGTGCTTGACCACCACCTTGCGCTCGACCAGGCCCTTAGCCCGGGCGGTGCGGATGTAGTCCTCGCTCATCGTCTCCAGCATCCCGGCGCGGGTGAGCCGGGCGTAGAGCGCGGAGTAGAGGAAGGCCAGCGAGATCCACGGGAGGATCAGGTTGCGGGCCCACATCAGCGGGTCGGCGGTGAAGTCGACGTACTCCAGGTTGTCCAGGATCGGCCACTCGTAGCTGAACAGGGTCAGCAGCAGGGCGCCGGTGAAGAAGACCGGCAGCGAGACGCCGGCCAGGGCGATGCCCATGGACAGCCGGTCGAAGATCGACCGCGGCTTGAGGGCGGAGATCACGCCGGTGGTGACGCCGGAGATCAGCCAGAGCACGGCCGCGCCGATGGCGAGCGAGATGGTGACCGGGATCCGGCTGGTCATCTCCGGCCAGACCTCCAGGTGGTTCTTGAAGGAGTAGCCGAAGCAGGGCACGTGGCAGGTGGCCGGTTCCGGGCCGAACTTGTACTCGGCGCCGCTGACCAGCGCCTTCAGGAAGTTCCAGTACTGGGTGTACAGCGGCTGGTCGAAGCCGAGGTTCTGCTTGACCGCCTGGATCGCCTCGGGCGAGGGGTTCTTCCCGATGTACTGCGCGGCCAGCTGGTCGGTGGTCTCGCCGGCGATGCGCGGGAGCAGGAAGAAGATCGCGAAGGTGACCGCGCTGACGACGACCAGCAGCGCCGCGGCCGCGAGGATCCTGCGGATGATGTAGGCAAACACAGTTGGGCGGCTCCGGCGGCCCGCCGCCGTCCGGGATCTGCCGGACGGCGGCGGGCGCCGCTGCCTTCACCTGCCTTCAGGGATGCGGAGCCAGGCTCTTTACTTGGTGGTGCCGATGTTCAGGTAGTCGTACTCACCCGAGAAGGCCGGGGTGGAGGCGATGTTGGTCGCGCTGTCCGGGCGGTACAGGAAGACCTTGAAGTCGGTCAGCGGGACGTACACCGCGGACTCCATGACCTTCTTGTCGATGTCGCCGTAGAGCTTCTCGCGGCCGGCCCGGTCCGGGTTGACCGCGGCGTCGTCGATCATCTTGTTGACGGCCGGGTCGTTCAGCTGGGCCAGGTTGCTGTTGCCGGAGGCCTTGATCGCGCGGCCGTCGACGATCTGCTGCAGGAAGCCGTAGCCGGTCGGCCAGTCGGCGCCCCACTGCATCATCATCAGACCGATGTTGTGGTCCTCGGTGTACTGCGGGGCACCGGCCGAGTCCGTCAGGTACTTGCCCTGCGGGAACTGCTGGATCTCCGCGTCGATGCCGATGTTCTTCAGCTGCGCCTGGATCGCGGTGGCCGCGGCGACCTCGGTCGCGCGCTCGGTGCGGGCGGACAGCACGGTCTTGAAGCCGCCGTCCTTGCCGCAGGCCTTCAGGGCGTCCTTGGCCTTGGCCTGGTCACCCTTGTTGCCCGGGGTCTCGTACAGGTTGAAGTCCTGGTGGCCCGGGATGTCCGGCGGGAGCACGGTGCTGGCCACCTGGCCGCGGATCGGGCCGCCGAGCGCGGTCTGCACCGCGACCTTGTCGATCGCGAACTGGACGGCCTTGCGGCAGTCGATGTTGTCGAACGGCGCGACCTTGCTGTTGATCGCCATGTAGACCAGGCGGCCGCCGTAGGCGTTGTCGGTCTTGGCCTTGAGCTTCGGGTCGCGCAGGATCTGCGCCTGGGTCTGCGGGTCGACGCCGCCGCCCACCAGGTCGACCTGGGCGTTGCCGGCGATCAGGTCCTTGTCGATGGTGGCCTGGTCGATGTTCATCTTGAGCACGATCTTGTCCGCGAGCTGCTTGCGGATCGGGTCGGTGCTCGGGTCCCAGTTGGGGTTCGGGACCAGCACGGCCCCCTTGCCGTCGTCGTAGGACTCGAACTTGTAGCTGCCCGAGGCCGCGATGTGCTTCACGTAGTCGGCACCGGTGTCCTTGGCCTGCGGGACCGGCACGGTCTGCGGGGCGCTGACCAGGTAGTCGAAGTCGGCGAAGGGGTGCTGCAGGTGGAAGACGATCGTGGTGTCGTCCGGCGTCTCGATCGACTTGAGGTCGCCGGTCTTGTCCTTGTACGGGCCCTGGTACTTGTCCGGGTTGTCGACCAGGTTGTCGTGGAAGTACGTCGGGCCGTTGGAGTTCACCTCGGGCGCGTAGTTCGAGCGCTCCACGGCGTACTTGACGTCCTTGGAGGAGATCGGGGTGCCGTCGTCGTACTTGAGGCCCTTGCGCAGCTTGTACGTCCAGGTCAGGCCGTCCGGGCTGACCTGGCCCAGCGACTCGGCGAGGTCCGGGACCAGCTTGTTGCCGTCGGCGCCGGCCGCCGGGTTGAAGGTGGTCAGCGGACGGCCGTACAGGCGCGAGAAGTTGTAGATGTACGCGTAGTACGTGTTGCCCGGGTCGAGGGAGTCCGGGGTGCCCTTCATCTCGTAGGTGACCGTCCCGCCCTTCTTGTCCGAGGCGTTGACGATCTGCTTGGTGGCCGCGTCGGCGCCGCCGCCGCTGCTGTCGTTGGAGCCGGCCGAGGAGGAACTGCCACCGCTGCTCTTCGAGCTGGAGGAGCAGCCGGTGACGACCAGGACCGCGGCGGCAGCCACGGCGGTCAGCACGGCGGTACGGGACCTACGCATGGGTGAGATCAACCCCTTGAGGATGTGGAGGAGGGAGGGCCTGACGCTCGGGTCAGTTGCTCTCGGGTCAGTTGCTCTTGGGATCGAGGGCGTCACGCAGCCCGTCGCCGAGCAGGTTGAACGCGAGCACGGTGATGAAGATCGCGACACCGGGGACCACCATGTACTGGGGGTCCACCTGGTAGTAGTTCTTCGCGTCGGCGAGCATGCCGCCCCAGGAGGACTGCGGGGGCTGGATACCGACGCCGAGGAAGCTCAGCCCGGCCTCGAAGAGGATGTTGGTCGGGATCAGCAGGGTCGAGTAGACCAGGATCGGGCCGACCAGGTTGGGCAGCAGCTCCTTGAACAGGATGAAGGGGCCGCGGGCACCGAGGCTGCGGGCCGCGTGCACGAACTCCCGCTCGCGCAGCGAGAGGGTCTGTCCGCGCACGATCCGGCCCATGTAGGGCCAGTTGAAGAAGCCGATCACGAAGATCAGCACCAGGATGTGCAGCGGGAGGCCGTGCAGGCCGAACGCGCCGCCCTGGAGCGAGGCCGAGATCGCGATGGCGAACAGCAGCAGCGGGAACGCCAGGAAGACGTCCATCAGCCGGCTGATCAGGGTGTCCACCCAGCCGCCGTAGTAACCGGCCATCACGCCGAGCACGGTGCCGATGGTGTTGGACAGCAGGGTCGCGCCGAAGGCGACCAGCAGGGAGACCCAGGAGCCGTCGACCACGCGGGCGAGAAGGTCACGGCCCTGCAGGGGGTCGACGCCGAGCAGGTGGTCCCCGCTCATCCCTCCCCAGTCCCCGAGCGGGAGTCCGCCGAGGTTGGCGTCCAGCAGGTCCGGGTTGGGCTGGTCCGGGTCGAGCCCGAACAGCGACTTCAACGGCCCGGACAGGACGGCCAGGAGGATCAGCAGGATCACCACGATGCCGCCGGCGACAGCGGCCTTGTCCCGCTTGAAGCGGGTCCAGGCGATCCGACCGAGGGAGCGGCCCTCGATCGTCTTGGCCGGGCTCGGGGAGGCGGGTGCCTCGGGTTCGTTCCCGGCGGTAGTGATGGGTGCGGTCATGGTCAGTTGGTCCCCTCGCCGACGGTGGCCGGCCCACGGGTGCCGGGCGCCGGTTCGGCGGTACGGCTGCGGACGTGCGGAGGTGCTAGGAGCAGGTGGTCGCGGCAGTGCGTCGTGCACGGGCACTGCCTCCATGCGGGATGGGCTTCGCATGGATCGAGCGGTCGGCTTGCGCGTTCACCTTCGTGGGGTTCCCAGTACGCGCGTTGCGTTGCGCAGAACTCTCTGCCATCCGAACTGGCTTGCGCCAGCCCTGACAACCGACAGATGCCCAAATGTGATCTGCCCGCATGCACCTCCCCGGCCTTCGGCATATACCTCTTCACACGGGTGCGCGAGCCATGTCAAGATGCGTCATCGGCGACGGTGGAAGATTCGTCCGGAAAGCACCGAAGCCGACCTGATTGCTAATCAAGTCGGCTTTGTGTCGGAGATTTCGGCAACCGGTTCGGCAACCGGTCGGCAATCGGTTTCGGCGATCAGCGGCCCGGGTAGCCGGGCCACTGCCGCTGGGACTGGTGACCCCAACCCGGCGCGGACTGTTGGGCGCCGTGCGCCCACCCCGGGGTCGGCTGCCCCGGCATCGACTGCCCCGGGTACGGCGGCGGAACCGGCGGGTACGGGCCGGTCGGCGGCCGGCCCGCCTCCCGGTCGAAGAACGGCCGGGCGTTCGCGCGCATCCACAGCGCCACCGGGTCGTACTCGTCCGCCATCGCCACCGTGGACACCGCGAGCCCCTCCGGAGCCACCGCGATCGCCCGCTGCATCAGCGCCCGCACCGCCTCCACGGCCGGCGGCGAACTCTCGTACAGGTCCAGGCCGATCGCCAGGTACGGCTCCCCCACGGCCGGCTGCACCCAGGCCCGGCGCAGCGCCCGCACCGCGCGCACCTCGCCGGCCTGGCGCTCCAGCAGCGCGAAGAACTGCTGGGCGTTCACCTGCGGCTCGCTCAGCTTCAACGGCCCGGCCGGCAGCCGGTCCAGTCCCGCGGCGACCCGCCGCAGGTCCGCCCACGGCACCCCCACCCCGCCGCCCGGCGCGTGCGGGTTGAGCCACAGGCCCCAGCGGGTGCGGTACAGCGAGGCGGCGATCTCCCGCCCGGAGACGACCTCGTGGGCCCGCGCCCAGCCGGAGGCCGTCAGCTGCTCGGGCGAGGTGACGGCCGGCGCGTAACCGTGGCCGCTGATCTCCATGTTCCCGTACTGCGCGTCCGGGCTGCCCGGCGTGCCGTGCCAGAGCAGCATCCAGACCCGGCCCTCGGCCAGCGCGTGCAGCAGCCGCTCGTACGCGTCGTAGCGCTCCGGCGCGACCTCGCGCAGAGCCTGCTCCAACACGCCCGGATCCGCTGCCGGGTGCCCGGCCGGTGCCTGGCCCCAGGGCCCCGGCACCCCGCCCGCTCCCGTTCCCGCACTCATGCGCCCACCTCGCCGCGCCTCTTTCCTGAACCCGCCGGCCCGTCAGCCGCCTGCACGCACCCTATGGCGCCGCACCGGCCGCCGCCACGGCGACGTGCCTGTGAACGGTCCCCGCTCACACCCGCGAGTAGAAGGGCATGACCCGGGTCAGCAGCCACTCGACCACCGGGTCGTCGGCGAGGTCGAGCAGCACGAGGTGGACGCCCCCCGGCAGCGGCGCGGTTCCCAGCGCCCGCCCGAGCGCCTCGTTCACCGCTCCCGGGTCGGCCGGGGCCGCCGGATCCAGCTGGATCCCCACGAACATCACCGTCGGCTCGCCCTCGATGCTGGCCAGTGCCCGGCGCGCGGTCAACACTCCGGGCAGGGCCGACAGTTCGGCCCGGCACGCGGCCAGGAAGTACTCCGGGTCCTCGCCCGGCACCGGCTCGCGCAGCGCCACCCGGCCGCCGGTCGGCCCCTCCGGCGCGTTCTCGGCGTGCTCCCAGCGGTCCCCGCGCGGGCCGCGGCGCAGCTCGGCCACCCCCTGCGGCGGCACCGGGATGCCCACCGCCGCCTCCGGGTTGACAGCGATGCCCACGCCCAGCGGCAGCCCGCGGGCGAACTCCCAGGCCGGCGCGACCGCGAAGGCCATCCCCGGCGCCTGCTGCAGGAACACCTCCTGGGAGGAGAACACCGGCACGTACGGTGCCCCGGCCAGCTCGATGGTCGGCAGGTCCAGCCCCTGCCCGGTCGGGTCGCCCCCGGCCGGCAGCGGGATCCACACCTGGCTGCGGGCCAGCACCTCGACCACCCGCGGGGTCGCCCCCGGGTCGCCCAGCGCGGCCGTCAGCACCTGCTCCAGCTCGTTCGCCGGCCACGCGCCGCCCGACGGCGCCGCCTCCGGCCCGCCCCACCCCTGCTGCTGCTCCACCGGGTACTCCATGCGCCGCCGATCCGGCCTGCCGCCGGGTCGGCCGCCCACTGCTGCGCCGACGCGCAAGAGTTTAGGGCCCGTGTCCGCCCTGGCGTCGTGTGACCGGGTCCCCTCTCCCCTCCTCCGCGAGGACGTGCCATGATGTGCGCGTCCGACGGCATGCGCCGCGGGCCCCCACAACTCCACACCGGCCGCTCGAACCCGCGCGGGAGAGCCCGGAGTGCCCCTCATCGGGGCACGGCCGGCGCCGAAGGAGCAAGTCCTCCCCGGAATCTCTCAGGCCCCCCTACCGCGCGGGTTAGGCACATCTGGAAAGCGGCGTACGGCCCCGCCGTACGCCCACCCACGGTGCAAGCCGCCGCCCTGTCCCCGATGCTGGAACCAGCCGATGCTGGCACCGGCTGAGGGCAGGCGGGCGGTGAAGCTCTCAGGTTCGACGACAGATGGGGAGACCCACGCCGCCGCATGCCCGCGCGCGGGGTCGGTCCCGAGCGGGTCCGGTCCGGCGCGCGCCCCTGAGTGCCCCGACCGAGGAGTTCCTGGCCATGTCGTCCCTCCGCCTGACCGCGCTCGACGCGCTGCACCGCGCCCTCGGCGCGACCATGACCGACTTCGCCGGCTGGGACATGCCGCTGCGCTACGGCAGCGAGCGCGAGGAGCACCTCGCCGTCCGCACCAAGGCCGGCCTGTTCGACCTCTCGCACATGGGCGAGATCACCGTCACCGGCCCGCAGGCCGGCGAGATGCTGGACCACGCGCTGGTCGGCTTCGTCTCCGCGCTCGGCGAGCTGCGCGCCCGCTACACCATGATCTGCGCCGAGGACGGCGGCATCCTGGACGACCTGATCGTCTACCGCCTGCGCGCGGACGCCTTCCTGGTCGTCGCCAACGCCTCCAACGCCCAGCTGGTGCTGGACGAGCTGATCGCCCGCGCCAAGGGCTTCGACGCCGTCGTCACCGACGACCGCGACACCTACGCGCTGATCGCCGTCCAGGGCCCGGAGGCCACCGCCATCCTGGCGGAGACCACCGACGCCGACCTGCCCGGCCTGAAGTACTACGCGATCCTCCCGGCCCAGGTGGCCGGCAAGGAGGTGCTGCTGGCCCGCACCGGCTACACCGGCGAGGACGGCTTCGAGATCTTCTGCCGGCCGGTCGACGCCGAGCCGGTCTGGCAGGCGCTGACCGCCGCCGGCGAGGGCCGCGGCCTGGTCCCGTGCGGCCTGTCCTGCCGCGACACGCTGCGCCTGGAGGCGGGCATGCCGCTGTACGGGCACGAGCTGTCCACCGATCTGACCCCGTTCGACGCCGGCCTGGGCCGGGTCGTCCGCTTCGACAAGACCACCAACGAGGGCGCGTTCGTCGGCCGCAAGGCGCTGGAGCAGGCCGCCGCCGCGGCCGAGTCCAACCCGCCGAAGGTGCTGGTCGGCCTGGTCTCCGAGGGCAAGCGGGTCCCGCGCGCCGAGTACACCGTGGTCTCCGCCGACGGCGCCCCGATCGGCCGGATCACCTCGGGCGCGCCGTCCCCGACCCTGGGCAAGCCGATCGCGATGGCCTACGTCGACGCGGCCCACGCCGCCCCCGGCACCGCCGTCGCGGTGGACGTGCGCGGCAAGCACGAGCCGGTCGAGGTCGTGGCGCTGCCGTTCTACAAGCGCGCCCGCTGAGGCCCCCGCCACCCCCGGTTTTCCCATAGGCGCACGTCGGAGCCGTCCGCGCGGCGGCCCGCTGCGTCGTACCCGCTTCCCATCCTGGAGAATGACGCCATGAGCAACCCCCAGCACCTGCAGTACACCAAGGAGCACGAGTGGCTGACGGCCGCCGAGGACGGTGTCTCGACGGTCGGCATCACCAAGCACGCCGCCGACGCCCTCGGTGACATCGTCTACGTGCAGCTCCCCGAGGTCGGCGACGCCGTGACCGCCGGCGAGACCTGTGGCGAGCTGGAGTCGACCAAGTCGGTCAGCGACCTGTACTCCCCGGTGACCGGCGAGGTCACCGAGGTCAACCAGGACGTCCTGGACGACAACAGCCTGGTCAACAGCGCCCCGTTCGAGGGCGGCTGGCTGTTCAAGGTCCGCGTGGAGGCCACCGACACGCTGCTCAGCGCCGCCGAGTACGACGCGCTCACCCACGCCGAGGGCTGAGCCCCCGCCGGGACGGGCCGCAGCACGGCGGTCCGTCCCGCACCCCCCACCGTCCCTCCGCTCTCCTCCCCGGGAAGACCACACCATGACGGTTCTCAACCAGTCCCTGCACGCCCTCGACCCGGAGATCGCCGCCGCGGTCGACGCCGAGCTGCACCGCCAGCAGACCACGCTGGAGATGATCGCCTCCGAGAACTTCGCCCCGGTGGCGGTCATGGAGGCCCAGGGTTCGGTGCTCACCAACAAGTACGCCGAGGGTTACCCCGGCCGCCGCTACTACGGCGGTTGCGAGCACGTCGACGTGGTCGAGCAGATCGCGATCGACCGGATCAAGGCCCTGTTCGGCGCCGAGCACGCCAACGTCCAGCCGCACTCAGGCGCCCAGGCCAACGCCGCCGCGATGTTCGCGCTGATCCAGCCGGGCGACACCATCCTGGGCCTGAGCCTGGCCCACGGCGGTCACCTGACCCACGGCATGAAGATCAACTTCTCCGGCAAGCTCTACAACGTGGCCGCGTACCACGTCGACGAGAAGACCGGTCAGGTCGACATGGCCGAGGTCGAGCGCCTGGCCAAGGAGCACCAGCCGAAGCTGATCATCGCCGGCTGGTCCGCCTACCCGCGCCAGCTCGACTTCGCCGCGTTCCGCCGGGTCGCCGACGAGGTCGGCGCGCTGCTCATGGTCGACATGGCGCACTTCGCGGGCCTGGTCGCCGCGGGCCTGCACCCGAACCCGGTGCCGTACGCGGACGTGGTCACCACCACCACCCACAAGACCCTGGGCGGCCCGCGCGGCGGCGTCATCCTGTCCAAGGCCGAGTACGCCAAGAAGATCAACTCCGCGGTCTTCCCCGGCCAGCAGGGCGGTCCGCTGGAGCACGTCATCGCGGGCAAGGCCGTCGCCTTCAAGGTCGCCGCCTCCGAGGAGTTCAAGGAGCGCCAGCAGCGCACCCTGGACGGCGCCAAGATCCTCGCCGAGCGCCTGCTGCAGGCCGACGTCGCCGAGGCCGGCGCGTCCGTGCTGTCCGGCGGCACCGACGTCCACCTGGTCCTGGTCGACCTGCGCAACAGCCAGCTCGACGGCCAGCAGGCCGAGGACCGGCTGCACGAGGTCGGCATCACCGTCAACCGCAACGCCGTCCCGAACGACCCCCGCCCGCCGATGGTCACCTCGGGCCTGCGGATCGGCACCCCGGCCCTGGCCACCCGCAGCTTCCAGGCCGAGGACTTCCGCGAGGTCGCCGACATCATCGCCGAGGCGCTCAAGCCCGCCTTCGACGAGACCGTCGCCGCCGCGCTGAAGGCCCGGGTCACCGCCCTGGCCGAGAAGTACCCGCTCTACCCCAACCTCTGATCGTCTGATCCTCCGACCGTCTGATCTCTTGATCTCTTGATCGCCTGATCGTCGGAGGAGGGTGACCGGCCTCACGGCGGCCGGCCACCTGCCGCTTCCGGGGCACCGCGCACACTGGACAGTACGCGCGCGGTGCCCCGTCCCATGCACCCGCTTTGTCCTTCCACGAGACCCAGACAAGGACGTCCCCGTGGCCATCAGCGTCTTCGACCTCTTCTCCATCGGCATCGGCCCGTCGAGCTCCCACACCGTCGGCCCGATGCGCGCCGCCCGGATGTTCGCCCGCCGCCTGCGCTCCGAAGGCCTGCTGGACCGGGTGACCGGGGTGCGCGCCGAGCTGTACGGCTCGCTGGGCGCCACCGGCCACGGCCACGGCACCCCGAAGGCCGTCCTCCTCGGCCTGGAGGGCAACTCGCCCCGCACCGTCGACGTCGACCAGGCGGACAAGGACGTCGAGCGGATCACCGCCGAGAAGCGCCTCAACCTGCTCGGCGAGCACCCGATCGACTTCGACACCGACAACCAGCTCGTCCTGCACCGGCGCCGCTCGCTGCCGTACCACGCCAACGGGATGACCCTGTGGGCGTACGCGGCGGACGGCTCGACGCTGCTGGAGAAGACCTACTACTCGGTCGGCGGCGGCTTCGTCGTGGACGAGGACGCGATCGGCGCGGACCGGGTCAAGCCCGACGACACCGTGCTGAAGTACCCCTTCCGCACCGGCGACGAACTGCTGCGGCTCAGCCGGGAGACCGGGCTGTCGATCTCCGGCCTGATGCTGGAGAACGAGAAGGCCTGGCGCAGCGAGGAGGAGATCCGCACCGGGCTGCTGGAGATCTGGTCCGTGATGCAGGAGTGCGTGCGGGCCGGCATGAGCCGCGAGGGCATCCTGCCGGGCGGGCTGAAGGTCCGCCGCCGGGCCGCCGCGGGCGCCCGGGCGCTGCGCGCCGAGGGGATCGGACCGGCCAACGCGATGGAGTGGGTCACCCTCTACGCGATGGCGGTCAACGAGGAGAACGCCTCCGGGCGCCGGGTGGTCACCGCCCCGACCAACGGTGCGGCCGGGATCATCCCCGCCACCTTGCACTACTACCTGAACTTCATCCCGGGCGCCGACGACGACGGCATCGTCCGCTTCCTGCTCGCGGCCGGCGCCATCGGCATGCTCTTCAAGGAGAACGCCTCCATCTCCGGCGCCGAGGTCGGCTGCCAGGGCGAGGTCGGCTCCGCCTGCTCGATGGCCGCGGGCGGCCTCGCCGAGGTCCTCGGCGGCACCCCCGAGCAGGTCGAGAACGCCGCCGAGATCGGCATCGAGCACAACCTCGGCCTCACCTGCGACCCGGTCGGCGGCCTGGTCCAGATCCCCTGCATCGAGCGCAACGGCATGGCGTCGGTCAAGGCCGTCACCGCGGCCCGGATGGCGCTGCGCGGCGACGGGCGCCACCACGTCTCGCTGGACAAGGCGATCAAGACGATGAAGGAGACCGGGGCCGACATGAAGATCAAGTACAAGGAGACCTCGCGCGGCGGCCTCGCCGTGAACGTCATCGAGTGCTGATCACCGTGCCCTGATCACCGTGCCCTGATCAGCGTGTGCTGATCAGGGCACGTGACGAGTGGCCCCCGGGCGGAACCCCGTACCGTCCGGGGGCCACTCGTGTCTCTTGGCGCTCCCTGGGGACTCCCCGGGTGCTCCCCGGCCGCCCTCTGGTCGTGGCGGGGCCGGCGGCGCGATAATCGCGGCGGGTCGGTCCACGCCGGAGGGGAGACGGATGTCGTTCCAGCCGCCGGAGCCGCACCGACCGCCGCCACCCTTGGCAGCGCCGCCCTTGGCACCGCCGCCACCCTTGGCACCGCCGCCGCCCTTGGCACCGCCGCTGGTCGGGCCGCTGCGGCGCCGGTCGGTGCGGGTGCTGATCGCCGCCGGCACCGGGGTGCTGGCCGGGGTGCTCGCGGGCGGTGGCTGGTACCTGCTGGACCGTCCCGACGACGTCGACCGGCCGGCCGCCGCGGCCACGCCGCCGTTCCCCGCCGGGGGCGCCCGCACCGTCGCCCCGGGGCCCGCCTCCGGCGTCGGTCCGACCGACTCGACCGACCCGGCCCCGCCCGCCCGTCCCTCCGCGCCGACCGGCCCCGTCGGGCCGCACCTGACGCCGGTGCCGGACCCGGCCGGGTTCACCCTCCTCGTCCCCGACGGCTGGCAGCGGCGTGTCGACGGCGCCTCGGTGTTCTACGACTCCCCCGACCACCGCAGCCTGATCCAGGTGTTCGTGATGGACGGCAACCCCCCGTACCAGCAGGCCGTGGAAACCGACGACGACCTGGCCCGCAACCCGGCCCGGTTCCCCGGCTACCACCGGATCCGGCTGGAACGGACCGCGGGCGGCAGCGCCGAGCTGGAGTACGCCTACGAGCTGGCCGGCTCCGGCGTCCGCCGGGCCGTCGAACACGTGCTGGTCGGGCCGGACGGCACCGCCTGGTCCGTCCTGGTGGCGGGCCCGGAGGACGGCTGGCCCACCCCGCTGCGCGAGCTGCTGCAGTCGGAGGTCGCCTCCTTCTGCTTCGCCGGCCGGTGCCCGTGAGGCCTCAGGGCCGTGAGGCCGTCTGCAGCTCCGGGCTCGGCTCCGGACTCGGGCCCGGGTTCGGGTTCAGGCCCGGCTTCGGGCCCGGGTTCGGCCGGGCCAGGCAGGCCACCGCGGTGGCCACCGCCGCCAGGGCGACGCCGCCCGCCACCGTGCCGTGCAGCCCGCTGGTGACCGCCGTGCCGACGGCGTCCCGGACGGCCTGCGGCAGCCCGGTCAGCGCGGCCGGGGTGAGCCCTCCGCCGCCGGTCAGGTGGGCGGCCTCGGCCGGGCTCAGCCGGGCCTCCAGGCCGGCGGTCAGCCGCGCGGTGTAGACCGCGCCGAGGGCGGCCATGCCGAGCGAGCCGCCGATGCTGCGCAGCAGGGTCACCACGCCCATCGCCGCGCCCATGGACTCCCGCGGCACCGCGCCCATCGAGGTCAGCATGGTGCTCTGCATCAGCAGTCCGACGCCGACCCCGGCGACCGCCGTGAGCCCGGAGGCCAGTGCCACCGGGGTGTCCGTGCCCAGGAGCAGCAGGAGCGCGGCCCCGGCCAGGGCGAGTGCCCCGCCCAGCAGCGGGTAGCGCCGTTCGCCGCCGGGCCGGCTCATCAGCCGGGCGGTGACCAGCTGGGTGCCCATCATGCCGAGCATCAGCGGCAGCAGGAGCAGTCCGCCGGTGGTCGGTGAGGCGCCCTGGACGAACTGCAGGTACTGCGGCAGGTAGCCGATCAGGGCGAGCATGACGGCGCCGGTGAGGAAGCCCAGCACCTGGGCCACCGTGAAGTTGCGGTTGCGGAACAGCGCGGGCGGGATCAGCGGCCCGGGGGCGCGCAGTTCGGCGCGGGCGAAGCCGACCAGCGCGACCGCCGCGACCGCGCCCGTCCCGAGGATCACCGGCGAGGTCCAGGGGTACGTCGTCCCGCCCCAGCTGCTGACCAGGGTGAGCCCGACGATGCCGGTGGTCAGCAGGGCGACCCCGGCCCAGTCGAAGGGGGCGCGGACCCGCTCGGCCTTCGGCAGCCGTACCGCGGCGCCGACCGCGAGCACGGCGAACACCCCGACCGGCAGGTTGACGTAGAAGGCCCAGCGCCAGCTGAGCCGGTCGGTGAGGAAGCCGCCGAGCAGCGGCCCGCCGACGAAGGCGATCGGCATCAGCACCCCGATCACCGACTGCACCCGGCCCCGGTCGGAGGCGGGCACCAGCACCCCGATGACCGACAGCGCGCCGACCATCAGGCCGCCCGCGCCGACCCCCTGGAGGGCCCGGAAGGCGATCAACTGGCCCATGTCCTGCGAGAGTCCGGACAGCACCGAGCCGATCAGGAAGACCGCCACCGCCCACTGGTAGGCGCCCTTGCGCCCGTACAGGTCGCCGAGCCGGCCCCACAGCGGGGTGGCGGCGGCCGAGGTCAGCAGGTAGGCGGTGACCGCCCAGGAGAGGTGCTCCAACCCGCCGAGGTCGCCGACGATGGTCGGCAGCGCGGTGCCGATGATCTGCCCGTCGAGGGCCGACAGGAAGATGCCGAGCATCAGCCCGATCACGCCGAGCAGCGGCGGCTTGGGGCGTTCGTCCGCCGGTTCCGTGGTCATGGCCGTGTCCCCCTTCTCCGGGCTCAGGCGGCGAACGGACGGGCCTGCCGGGCGTCCCGCAACGCCCGCGCCCACCAGTCCAGTTGGTCGAGCATGGTCTTGGCCGCGGCGTCCGCGGCCGGGTCCTTCGCCTTGCCGTCGGCGTCGAAGCACTGGGCGGCCCCGTGGAAGCTGACCGTGTTGCGGATCGTCACGCTGTTCAACTCGGCCATCACCACGCGCAGTTGCTCGACGGCCCGGAGGCCGCCGGAGAGTCCGCCGTACGAGACGAAGGCGATCGGCTTGCCGTGCCACTGCTGGTTGTGCCAGTCGATGGCGTTCTTCAGCGCGGCCGGGAAGCTGTGGTTGTACTCGGGCGTGACGAACACGAAGGCATCGGCCGCGGCCAGCCGGGGCGACACGGCCTCCAGCAACTCGACGTCACCGGGCGAAAGTTCGCCGCCCCAGGAGGGCATGACGGTGGGCAGCGGGGTGGCCGCCGGGTCGATCAGGTCGGCGGTCATGTCACCGCGGGCGTCGAGGTGGCCGATCAGCCAGTCGGCGACGACCGGGCCGAAACGACCGGCCCGGGTGCTGCCGAGGACGACCGCGACCTTCAGGTTCTGCTCCGTGGACATGGGGATCCCCTCCAAGACGTTGTGTACGCCGTATCGGCGATGGATACAACGTACACACTGGCGCGTACGCCGTCCACTCCCCAGATACGACGTACACGCGAGTGGTACGGTGGACCCTCCCAGCCGGAAGGAGCCCGCCCCCATGCCCGCTCAGCAGGCCCCCGCCGGGGACGACGACCGCGACCAGCCCCAGGCCTCACTCTGGGAGCGGCTCGACCGCCCGGCCCCCGCACCGCGCACCACCCTGACCCCGCACCGGATCGCCGAGGCCGCCGTCGCCCTGGCCGACGCCGAGGGCCTGGACGCCGTCACCATGCGCCGCCTGGCCACCGCCCTCGGCGTCGCCCCGATGGCCGCCTACCGGTACGTCTCCGGCAAGGACGAACTCATCGAGCTGATGGTCGACTTCGTCTACGGCCGGCTCCCGCTGGACACCCCCGCCGACGGCTGGCGCGAAGCCATGCGCTCACTCGCGGTCCACCTGCGCGCGATGAACCTCGCCCACCCCTGGATGGTCCGGGCGGCCACCCCGTTCTCCCTCACCCCCAACCAACTCGCCGTCCCCGAGCGGTCCTTCGCCGCCCTCGCCGAGCACGGCCTGGACGCCGACACCACCATGGCGATCTTCCGTACGGTCGCCGGCTACGTCCACGGCTCGGTCGCCTCCGAAGTCGCCCTGGCCGCCCTGCGCCGCGACCACAACTGGTCCGACGGCGACGAGACCCGCGCCGGCCTGGCCCCCCGGATGACCTACCTGATGGGCACCGGCCGCTACCCCGCCTACCAGCAGTACCTCCACCAGGCCACCCGCAAGGACGACCCCGCCTGGCACTTCGAGACCGGCCTCGACTGCGTCCTCGACGGCATCGCCACCCACTTCGGCATCTGACTCCCGGCCCCGCTTGGATCACGGTGCCCGGTCGGCCAGCGCCCGCTGCACGGGAAGTCGGCCGGTCCGACTTCCCGTGCGGCAGGCGGGGCCGATCAGAGGAGCTGGAAGGTCCACTCCTGCTGCCAGCCCGACTTGCAGGTCCACACGCCGAGCTGCTTGAAGTCGGAGTCGTGGGCCAGGCAGTCGTCGTCGTCGATCTGGACCCGGTACTTTCCGTCGCCGAGGCTCTTGAACTGCCACTTCTGGTTGGAGGTGTCACCCCACGCCTGCTGCTCGGCGACGTAGGTGTCGGGGTTCTCGGTGAGGTTGTACCCGAGGTCGTTGACGATCCGATAGCGGTCGCCACCCAGCGGCTTGATCGTCCACCTGGAACCCTTGGCCCCCAGGATCCCGGCCACGATCGGCGAACCCCAGCTGGAGGTCTCGGTGGGGGCCGTCGCGCCCAGCCCGTTCGCGAGCTTCAGGAACAGCTGCCGCTCGGTCGGAACACTGGCACCGCCACCGCCACCGCCGGTGCCACCACCGCCGCCGCCACCACCGGTTCCGGGATCGGGCTTGGTCGGCGTGGTCCCGCCGCCGGAGTAGCCCTCCAGCACCCACTCCTGCTGCCAGCCCGACTTGCAGGTCCACACGCCGAGCTGCTTGAAGTCGGCGTCGTGGGCCAGGCAGTCGTCCTCGGAGATCCGGATCCGGTACTTGCCGTTGCCGACCGCGACGAGCTGCCACTTCTGCCGGTCGGAGTTGCTCCACGGCTGGAGCTCGGCCATGTAGTTGCTGTTCTCGGTGAGTTCCAGCCCGTACGAGCTGGTGATCCGGTAGCGACCGCCGCCCACCGAGGTGATCTTCCACTTGGACTCGTTGCCGCCCCGGATGCCGGGAACGACCGACGCGCCGGCGGAACCGCCGACCGGAACGGCGCCCAGCCCGTTGTCGAGCTTGAGGGTCACGTCGGCGCCGTTGGCGGGCGTGGTCGGGGTGGTGGTCGGCGGGGTGCCGCCCCAAGCCCAGTTCTGGTTGGGCGCGTCCCGCTTGTCCTCGGAGCCGCAGCCCCAGGCCACCACCGGGCTGCCGTTGCCGGTCTGACCGCTGTAGTCGTCGATGCAGACGTCCTTGGAGCGGTCCTCCTGGTCCACCAGGTGCCGGAAGCCGCCGCCGGCCGACATGTTCCAGCGCTGCCCGGGGTTGTCCAGACAGTCCCAGACCTGGAGCTTGTTCCCGTTCGAGGTGTTGTTGCCGGGCAGGTCCAGGCACTTGCCGTTGGCCGCCTGGAGCCGGTACCCGTTGTAGGTCCACTTCTGCGCATCGCCGCCGTTGCACTCCCACATCTGCACGGGGGTGCCGTTCGCGGTGCCGTTCCCGCTGACGTCCAGGCAGGCGTGGTAGCCGGGGCGGGCGGAGTCGGGGGTCAGGCTGCCGGTCCTGGTGCCGTAGCCCGAGCGCCCGGGGAAGTGGATGCTGCGCACGTCGCCGTCGCACTTGTAGGGCCGCGCGGTGCCCGACCGGCAGGTCCACGACTCCTTCTTGACGCTGTCGCCGTCGTTGCCGACGAACGCCCAGTTCATGAAGCCGCCGTCAGTGCGGTTGCGGAAGGTCGAGTCCCCCTGGAAGACCCAGATCCGGAACACGTCGTACCCGGAGGGATCCTTCTTGTCCTTGTCCAGGAAATGGTTGAGCTTGTAGGTGGTGTCGAGCAGCACCCCCTTCATGTCGGACTTGTACTCACCCTTGAACCACTCGGTGTCGTACATGTCGGTGCCCACCGTCTTGTACACCATGACGTTGAACCCGGGGAACTTCTGGCTCAGCCTCGTCGCCGCGCTCTGGGTGAACTCCGCATTGTCCAGCTTGTTGTTGTTGGCGGCGGCACGCATGCCCCGGATCATGTCGAAGGCCGAATTGATCAGCGCCGTCATGCAGTTGCCGCCGCCCACGGAGGCTGGGGTTCCGCAGGTGGTGTCCACGGGGGGCGCCGCCGACGCCGTCGGGGCCTGCACGGTCAGGCCTCCGGCGAGCACGGCGACTGCGGTGACCCCGCAGGCGACGGCGCGTTTGAGGCGGGAGAGGGGTGCCACGTAAAAACCATCCTTCTTCTCGGTAAAGCTGGATGGTAGGGCCGGGAATCCCGCCGGATCGCGACTGTTGACGATATTCATATGGCCCGGGCGACAGCACCCGACGATTCTTTGCGCGGTTCCCCCGAAGCGCCCCACGGTTATCACGAATTGATATCTCCCGAGGTCGACCCAGGACATGGGGAGGGCCGTTTCGAACCATCCGATCGGGCTGCGCAGGAAGTCAGTCCTGCCGACCCCCTGCGAGGGCCACCCGACGGGCAGGCCGAAGGCAGCAGGCGTTCAGCCGGACAAACCGAGGGCGATCACCTGGACGTCGGCGCCGGGAAGCCGCTCGGCGGGCCGCTCGGCCACCTTGCCGCCGAGCAGGACGCGGGCGGACGCCACGTCCGTCGCGTAACCCTCGTCCGGCCCGAACCGGCGCAGCACGTCACCGAGCGTGGCGCCGTTGCCCGAGGGCGCCGGGCCGATCACCGCGATGCGGCTCATGGGACCAGGCTGCCCGAAACCGGCTTCGCGGGCGAGGGGAGGGCGAGCGTGAACCAGACGGTCTTGCCGATATAGCCCTCGCCGCGCGGGTGGGCGCCCCAGGAGGTGGCGAGGGCCGCGACGAGTTCGAGGCCCCGGCCGGACTCGTCGTCGGGGGTCGCGTGGCGGAGGGTGGGGAGTTCGGGGTTCGCGTCGGAGACCTCGATGCGGAGCACGGAGGAGGTGGGGAGGAGAACCCGGACTCCGATCATCCGGTCACGCGGCGAGCGGGCATGACGGCAGGCGTTGGAGACGAGTTCGCTGAGGAGGATCAGCGCGGTCTCGGCGGAGTCGACGGGCACCTCCCACTCGAAGGCCAGCCGGAGGAAGCGGATCCGGGCACGGCCGGCGCTGCGGGGCAGCCGGGGGAACATCCACTCGACGGCATCCATGGGCTGAGTGAGCATCAGAGTCCTTGAGGGGGGCGTACGGAGGGCCTCACTCGGGAGGGGTGAGTTCGGCCATTTCACCCTTCAAGGGTCGGCAGGCGGGCATAGCCTCAGCAGTTACACCGCTGGTACAGCGAGAGCTTGAACCGTCCTGTGACCAGGACAGGGAGGGGTGCGGGGCCGTGAGCACGCCGAAGCAGAACCCGATGGCGTGGAAGTACTGCGGTGACCAGATCAAGCGATGGCGTGAACAGGCCGGCGTGAGCCGGGAGCAGTTGAGCCAGGCGGCCTGCTACGACATCGAGAGCGTGCGGTCGATGGAGGCTGGGCGGCGGAAGCCCTCGCTCAAGCTACTCACAGTGGCGGACGAGTTGTGCGGCGCCAAAGGGATGCTATTGGGGGCAGTGGAGTTCCTGAAGCCCGAGAAATTCCCTTCGTTTTCGCAGGACTTCATGCGGTACGAGCCTGAAGCAACCGTGTTGAGCTCCTACGAGAATCAGCTCATCCCTGGCCTGCTTCAGACAGAGGCCACAGCTCGCGCACTACTCAATGCGCACTGGCCACCACTGGACGACGACACCGTGGAGGAACGAGTCGCGGCCCGACTCAGTCGCCAGGAGATCCTGTGCAAGCAGACCAAGTCGTTCAGCTTCGTTATCGACGAGTTCGCGCTCATCCGCCAGGTCGGCACCAGCTCGGACTACAAGAAGCAGTTGGAACATCTCGCTGAGGCCGGCAAGCCCAGGCACATCGATATCCAAGTGGTACCCGCGAAGACTGTTCACCCGGGAGTCAATGGCCCATTCGTCCTGTTGGAGACTGCCGATCACGAGCGACTCGCATACGAGGAAGGCCAGTCGATGGGCTTCCTGTACGCCGACCCCGAGAAGGTCAATTTGCTCTGGCAGCGCCATGCGAGGATCCTCCAGCAGGCCCTCAACCCCGAGGAGTCGGCTCGTTTCATCAACAAGTTGACGGAGGAGCTATGAGCACCAACCTGACCTGGACGAAGTCCACCTACAGCGGGACCGAAGGTGGCAACTGCGTCGAGGTGGCCGCCTCCCCCTCCGCCGTCCACGTCCGCGACTCCAAGGACAAGACCGGCCCCGTCCTCACGTTCTCCCCCGAGGCGTGGGCCGCCTTCATCGCCGAAGCTCAAGTCGCCGAGCCCGAGTGACCCTTAGTGGAATGGGTGGTTAACCACCTTCCAACCACCCTTGTGCACAGCAGATATGACTTATCGTCACGACTACGCCACAGTCGATTCCTCCGTGTAGCGTGCCCACTGACGAATCAACCCCCGGCCGGTGCGGCAACACCGAACGGGGGTCTGACCACCACGATCGACTGAAATAGGAAACCGATCCTGTGGCTACCCACGACTCTACCGCCATGGCCGCGCCCGGATACGGCAAGCAGTCCGCCCCGGAGCAACTCCCCCGCTCCGCCGCCGACTTCTCCCACCTCCCGGCGCGCGAGGCGTACCTCGCCTCGCTCATCGACCACCTCCCCGACGGCGCCGCGATGGACGTCAAGACCCTCGCCGTCCTCCAGCCCCACTACGGGCAGATGGCCTGCCGCACGGTGCTCAACAACCTCTCCGCCGCAGGTCATCTGCGTCGCGTCCGCGAGCGGATCAGCTCCAAGGACTGCCGCTGGGTGTTCCGCACCTACTTCTCCCGCACCCCTCGCCCCGACGCGTGGTGGACGCGCTTCATCACCACCGGCGACACCGGCGACACCGGCGAGGCGTCAACGTCCGGAGCACCCGATCCCCCCGAGGAGCGAAAGCTCAACCGCACTTCGCCCGCCTCGGCGGCCTACGCGGCCCTGGCCGGCCTCGGCCTCGCCGACGCCCGGCTCGCCCTCTCCGCCGCCGACTGCGCGGCCCTCGAACCGCTCGCCGCCGAGTGGCTGGCCCGGGGCACCACTCCGGCCCTCTTCACCGCCGCCCTCACCGCCGGCCTCCCGCCGGACGGCGTCCACAGCCCGGCGGCCTTCACCCGCCGCCGCCTGCTCGACCGGATGCCCCCGGAGCGGCTCCGCCCGGAGGCCCCCGCCACCCGCGTCACCGAGTGCACGGACTGCCGCGTCCCCTGCCGTCCGCACGCCCTCCTCGGCGGCCTCTGCCGCGCCTGCCGTGGCACTCCGACGCCTCCGCCGCTCCACCCCCGGCGCCTCTCCCCCGCCGCCGTCCGCGCCCACGCCGCCCGGACCCGGCAAGCGATGATCACATCGCCGAGATCGTGAATATTCACAGGCCACGACGTGAACCTATGCAAAATCCAAAGGTGAACTAGGTTACAAACCTTGCAATCCAAGCCGCCTGGTTTGCCCACATGCTGAGATCCATGCGATAGTCGAGACATCGAGAACTTCGGCGGGCCCGACCTGGCACTGCCGACGCCCATCGCGCGACACGCACCCCCTTGGCCGCGCGATGACTTGCATGGGCCCCCACCGCCGACCACGGCGATTCCGGGGGCCCTGCGCGTATCCGGGCCCGGGGCCCGGCCCCTCAGTGCCGCTCGCGCACCTTCAGCTCGAACCAGACGCCCTTGCCCCGCGGCAGCAGGTCCGCCCCCCAGCGGTCGGCGAGGTCGTCGACGATCCTCAGCCCGCGCCCGCGCTCGTTCACCGGCCGGGGCTCGGCCAGGATCATGCAGGGCAGCGCCCGGGAGGAGTCCCGGACCTCGACCCGCAGCCAGCCGGGCTTGCGGCTGACGTGCAGTCCGATGGTGCGCCCGGCCGCGTGCCGCACGGCGTTGGAGACCAGCTCGCTGGTGAGCAACTCACCGGCCTCCAGGTGCTGGTGCAGCTCCCAGGACTCCAGGACGTTGAGCACCAGCCGGCGGGCCACCGGCCCGGACTCCGGGCGGGACGGCAGCCGCACCTCGTTGGGCGCGGACTGGTCGCACAGTCTGCCGGAGTACATCGCCTGCAACTCCTCGGAGCTGAGCCCTTCCAGCGCCGAGAGCGCACCCTGGACGTCGATCCACGACGCCTGCGCGACCACGCCGGCCGCGGGAACCGATGTCTGATCTGCTTCGCCCCAACCCGCCATGCGGTCCATCATTGCGGAACGCAAGCGGGCGCGTACGGACAATGAGCAAACGATCTCGCCCGCGTCGGCATATGCCGCATGCAAGAAGGGGCCGACCCGGGCCGACCGAAGTCAAGCCCGGGTTGACCCCAAGCAGCCCCTACCAGGCGGTTACCACGTGCTCCACGGCAGGTTCCAGCCGCTCAGCCCGTTCGCCGGGTCGAGCGTCTCCTTCTTGGTGGAGTTCTTCACGGTGACGACGTCGCCGACCAGGGTGCCCGCGTAGAACTTGCCCATCGAGGTGGACTCCCCGCCGCCCTTGACGTCGCGCAGGCCCACGCAGCCGTGGCTGACGTTGTCCTCGCCGAAGGCGGAGCCGCTCCAGTAGTTGCCGTGCACGTACGTCCCGCTGGTGGTCAGCCGGATCGAGTGCGGCACCTGGAGGTCGTACGGCGCGCCGGTCATGCCGGGCAGGGTGCTGGACTGCATCCGCACCGTGTCCTCCTTGGCCATGACCACCATCGTGCCGTTCCAGGTGGGGTGTTGGTCCGACCCGGAGGTGATGTCGATGTCGTTCGACTGCCCGTCCCGGACCACCGTCATCCTGTGCGCGGCGGCGTCAACCGTCGAGATCTGGGATCGCCCGATCGTGAAGGGCTCGTCCCGGTCGGCGCCGTACACCCCGGGGGCGATCTCCACGCTCTTGAGGCGGTACTGCACCGTCACCTTGGTGCCCGGCTTCCAGTACTGCTCCGGACGGAAGTCCAGCCGGCGGTCGTCGAACCAGTGGCCCTTGACCACGGTGCCGTTGTCGGTCTGGAAGGTGATGCCCTTGAGGACGGCGTCCTTGTTCTTGACGTCCTTGCTGAAGTCCACCGAGACGATCATGCCGACGCCGTAGGTGGCGTCGTTGTCGACGTTGTCGGAGGCCTTGGCCAGCGCCGCCGGGGTCAGGGTGGTGAAGCTGCTGTCCGCCGTGGCGACCGCGCCGTCGGCGTCCGCGGCCATCGCGCTGACCTGGTAGGCGGTGCCCACCGCGAGCCCGGTGGACGGGGTCCAGCTGGTGCCGTCCGCGGCGATCGTGCCGGGGACCTCCTTGCCGGTCTTGTCACTCACCTTGACGGTGGTCAGCTTGCCGCCCGTCGCACCGATCTTGAGCGCGCCCGGCGCCACGTCCACCGCGCCGTTCTTCGGCTCGATGCTCACCGCGGCCGTGGACACCTTCGACGGGTTCGGCGCCTTCGACGCGGAACCCGCGGGCGCCGACGCGGTGGCGCCCGCACCGGCCCCCAGATCGGCCTTGGCGGCACCGCTCCCGCTGCCGCCGCCGCTGCCACCGCACGCGGCGGTCAACGCCATCGCCCCGCCGACCAGACCGACGGCCACCACCCTGCGTATCGACCTCACGCCGATTCCCTCCCTTGCTCCCCGCGGTCACGACGGACCCGACCCATAGATGTGTCGAACCATGGGAAAGGTTGCGCCGTCCGAGGGACTTTCCGCCCCGAAAACCGGGCGGCCCGACCCCAACGAGTGAGGTGCGGGCCGCGCGGTGACAAGCCTGCCGGGCCTACCAGTTGGCCCAGGACACGTTCCAGCCGCCCAGCCCGTTGGAGGGCGAGACGGTCTTCTCCTTGGTGTTCACGATCTTCACGACGTCGCCGACCATCGAGTCGTTGTAGAACTTGCCGGCGACCGAGGAGTCGCTGCCGCCCTTCACGTCCTGCATCGAGATGCACCCGTGGCTGCCGTTGGACTTGCCGAACGGGCTGGACCAGTAGTTGCCGTGCAGGAAGGTGCCGGAGGTGGTCAGCCGCATCGCGTGCGGCACGTCCTGGATGTCGTACTCGCCGCCGAGACCGACGGTCTGCGAGTTCATCCGGGTGACCTTCTCCTTGTCCATGATCACCATCGTCCCGCCCCAGGACGGCGTCGCGTCCGCGCCCAGGGTGACCGGCAGGGTGGTGCTCTTGCCGTCCCGCTCGACCGTCATCTGGTGCGACTTGGCGTCCGCGGTGGAGATCATCGAGCGGCCGATGGTGAACGGCTCGTCCTTGTCCACGTCGCCGTAGACGCCCGGTGCGACCTCGACGCTCTTCAGCCGGTACTTGATGGTCACCTTGGTGCCCGGCTTCCAGTACTCCTCCGGACGGAAGTCCACCCGGCGGTTGTCGAACCAGTGGCCCTTGACCACGGTGCCGTTGTCGGTCTCGAAGGTGATGCCCTTGAGCACCGCGTCCTTGTTCTTGACGTCCTTGTTGAAGCCCACCGAGACGATCATGCCGACGCCGTAGGTGGAACCGTCGGCGATGTTGTCGTTGGTGGAGACCTTCTTGTCCGGCGTCAGCGTGGTGAACGAGGTGGTGGACGCGGCCACCAGGCCGGCGTCGTCCTTCGCCTGGGCGTTCACCTTGTACGCCATGCCGACGGCGAGCGCCGCCGCCGGCTTCCAGCCGGTGCCGTCCGCGGTGATCGCGCCCTCGACCGGCTTGCCGTTCTTGTCGGTCACGTCGACCGTGGTCAGCTTGCCGTTCGACACCGACACCTGCAGCCCGCTCGGCGCGACGTCCTGGGCACCGTCCTTCGGCTCGACCGCGAGCACGGCCGCCGAGGCCTTCGGCGTGGCCGAGCCGCCGCCCGCGGCCGTCCCGTTCGCGTCCGCCGGCGCCGTCGCGGCGGCGTCGCCCGACGTCCCGCCCTTGTCGTCGTTGCAGGCCGCGGTGAGCAGCAGCACCCCACCCATGACCAGTGCCGTCGCACCGCGGCGTATCGCGGCGCCAGCCGTCTTCCCCGTCTTCACGGAATCTCCCCTCCCGGTATTCACTCACTTGACGCGCCGAGCGCCCCCGTGAGTTGCACCGGGCGCCGAACTTTCGCGCCGGGCCCCGACGCGTCGGAGCAGGATAGCTGGGCCGTCTGAGTGAATTCCGGGGGGAGTGGGGTGGAGCCCGCGTGAACCGGGCGTGAAGGCGGCTACCGCAGGGCGCTCCCGGCCACCCACTGGTCCCACGGGACGTTCCAGCCGTTCAGCCCGTTCGACGGCGGCACGAAGTCCCCCGCCGAGGCCCGTACCTCCAGCACGTCCCCCGGGACGGTGTGCTCGAACAACCAGCCCGCCGGGGTGTCCTTGCCGGTGCCGCCCTTGGTGTCGGCCAGCCCGATGCAGCCGTGGCTGGTGTTGGCGGTGCCGAACACCCCGGGGTCGGCCCAGTAGTTGCCGTGCAGGAAGGTGCCGGAGGTGGTCAGCCGCATCGCGTGCGGGACGTCCTTGATGTCGTACTCGTCGCCCATGCCGACGGTCTGCGAGTTCATCCGGGTCAGCTTGTACTTCTCCGACACCACCATCACCCCCCGGTAGGTGGAGTGGTCGGGGCTGCCGCCGGACACCTTGAGCACCCGCAGCACCTTGCCGCCCTGCCCGGCCCGGACGGTCAGGGTGTGCGCGTCGAGGTCCACGGTGGACACCTGCGCCCGGCCCACCGTGAAGTGCAGGTCCCGGCTCTGGCTGCCGAACTCCCCGGGCGCGCCCTGGACGTCCTTCAGCCGCAGCGCCACCGTCACCCTGGTACCGGCCGCCCAGTACTGCTGCGGACGGAAGTCCAGCCGCTGGTTGCCGAACCAGTGCGCCGCCACCGGCACCGGCGGGTCCGCGCCGACCTGGACCGCCCGCTCCACCGCAGCCCGGTCGGTGATCGGTCGGCTGAACCGCAGCGAGACCGGCATCCCGACCCCGACCGTGGAACCGTCCTCCGGGGTGAAGAACGCCACGAAGGTGTGCGCCCGGGCCACCGTGGAGAACGCCGAGTGCTGGGCCGCCCGCTGCCCCTGGTCGTCCTCGGCGACCGCGTCCACCGTGAAGGCCGTCCCGAGCGGCAGCGGCCCGTCCGGCGACCAGCCGGTACCGTCCGCGCTGATCGCCCCCGGCAGCTCCGCCCCCTTCGCGTCCGCCAGCCGCACGGACACCAGCCGCCCCTGGGCCACGGTCACCCGCACCGGCCCCTCCGGCGGCTCGTCCTGCGCCCCGTCCGCGGGCACCGCGGTCAGCACCGCCCGGGACGGCGGCGCGGGCGCGGTGCGCGGACCACCCGGCACGGCGTCCCCCGCCGCCCCGCCCGGGGCCCCGCCCCCGCACCCGCTGAGCACGGCCAGACAGCACACCGCCGCCGCCACCCGCCGCGCCCACGTCCCCACTCGGCGCCGCATCCCGGGGCCTCCCACTGTTCACGTCCGATGCGCCCGGCACAACGAGACGCGGCCCGACGGGGACACGCCGAACGCCTCGGAATCCACCCCGCCACCCTCCGGCAAGCCCCCGTTCAGCCGCTTCCCCCCGCCACAATCCGGGAAAGAGAAGGTGAACGGGGTCCGGGACACCCCGTCCAGGGAGGACACGACCATGGCGTCAGGGCAGGAGCTGGAAGCCGGGGCACGGCCGAACGGCGGCCCGCACACCGCCGAACCACCGTGGCCCGGCAGCTGGCAGCCACTCGGCGCCCGCTTCCGGACGGACCAGCGCGGCGGCCCCGGCACCAACTTCGCACTCTGGGCGGCCGGCGCCGAGGCCGTCGACCTGTGCCTGTTCGACGAGGACGGCCGGGAGCAGCGGCACCACCTCACCGAGCAGGACTTCCAGATCTGGCACGGCTTCCTGCCCGGCGTGCGCCCCGGCACCCGCTACGGCTTCCGGGTGCACGGCCGCTGGGACCCGTGGACGGGCGCCCGCTGGAACCCGGCGAAGCTGCTGCTCGACCCGTACGCCCGCGCCGTCGACGGCTCTTACACCTCCCACGACGCGGCCTGCTCGGCCGTTCGCAACTGGCCCGAGGCCGACGTCGCCGACACCGTCCGGGACAACCGGGACTCCGCCCCCTACGTGCCCAGATCCGTGGTCGTCCACGACGACGACGACTGGTACGACGACCACCGCCCGAAGACCCCGTGGGCCGAGACGGTGCTCTACGAACTCCACGTGCGCGGCTTCACCATGCGCCACCCCGACATCCCGCCGCGGCTGCGCGGCACCTACGCGGGCCTGGCCCACCCCGCCGCGATCGCCCACCTCACCCGCCTCGGGGTGACGGCCGTCGAGCTGCTGCCGGTGCACCAGTACGCCAGCGAGGACCACCTCCAGGCCCGCGGCCTGGTCAACTACTGGGGCTACAACACCATCGGCTACTTCGCCCCGCACGCCGGCTACTCCGCCTCGGGCTCACGCGGCGGCCAGGTCGGCGAGTTCAAGCGGATGGTCCGCGCCCTGCACGCCGCCGGGATCGAGGTGATCCTCGACGTCGTGTTCAACCACACCGCCGAGGGCGCCGAGCTGGGCCCGGCGCTGTCGCTGCGCGGCATCGACAACGCCGCCTACTACCGCCTCGCCCCGCACCGCCCGCGGAGCTACGCCGACTACACCGGCTGCGGCAACACCCTGGACACCCGCCGCCCGCAGGTGGTCCGGCTGATCACCGACTCACTGCGCTACTGGGTCACCGAGATGGGCGTGGACGGCTTCCGCTTCGACCTGGCGACCGCCCTGGCCCGCGGCTCGGACGGCGTCGACATGGACCACCCGTTCCTCGCCGCGGTCTCCCAGGACCCCCTGTTGAGCCGGGTGAAGCTGATCGCCGAGCCCTGGGACGTCGGCCCGGGCGGCTACCGGGTCGGCGGCTTCCCGCCGCTGTGGGCCGAGTGGAACGACCGCTACCGCGACACCGTACGGGACTTCTGGCGCGGCGCCCGCCCGGACGTCCGCGAGCTCGGCTACCGGCTGTCCGGCTCCTCCGACCTCTACCAGGGCGCCGGCCGCCGCCCGTACGCCTCCGTCAACTACGTGACCGCGCACGACGGTTTCACCCTGCGCGACCTGGTCTCCTACGACCGCAAGCACAACGAGGCCAACGGCGAGGCCAACCGGGACGGCACCGACGACAACCGCTCCTGGAACCACGGCACCGAGGGCGAGACCACCGACCCGGAGGTCAACGCCCTGCGGCTGCGCCAACTGCGCAACCTGATGGCCACGTTGCTGCTCTCCGCGGGCGTCCCGATGATCACCGCCGGGGACGAGCTGGGCCGCACCCAGGGCGGCAACAACAACGCCTACTGCCAGGACGGCGAGCTGAGCTGGCTGGACTGGTCGCTGCTGGAGCAGCCCGGCTGGCGGGAGCTGTGCGAGCTGACCGGCCGGCTGGTCCGGCTGCGCCGGGCCCACCCGGTGCTGCGCCGGCGGGCGTTCTTCTCCGGCCGGGCCGCCGTCCCCGGCGGACAGCCGGACCTCGCCTGGTTCACCCCGCTCGGCAAGGAGATGACCGAGGCGGACTGGTACGCCCCGACGGCCTGCCTGGGCATGCTGCTGTCCGGCACCGCGATGTCGGAACGGGACGACACCGGGCGCCCGTTGGCCGACGACAGCTTCCTGCTACTGCTCAACGCGGGCCACGAACCGGCCGTGTTCACCCTGCCCGGGGAGCCCTGGGCCGAGCCGGAGGCCGCCTGGGAGACGGTGCTGGACACGGCCGCCGCGGGCACGGGCGAGCCGTACCCGCGGGGCGCGGTGGTGCTGGGCGGGCGCTCGCTGCAGCTGCTGCGCGCCCCCGCCCACACCTAGCGGGCCGGCCGCCCGCGCCTGGGCCCTGCCCCCGGGACCTCAGCCGCGGGCGTGCCCGACCTCGACGTTCTCCAGGACACCGATCGCGTCCGGCACCAGCACCGCCGCCGAGTAGTAGGTGCTGACCAGGTAGGAGGCGATCGCCTTCTCGTCGATGCCCATGAAACGGACGTTCAGGCCCGGCTCGACCTCGTCCGGGATGCCGACCTGGGTCAGGCCGACCACGCCCTGGTTCTCCTCGCCGACGCGCATCGCGATGAACGAGGTGGTCTGGTCGGCCGCCACCGGGATCTTGCCGCAGGTGAAGATCGGCACCCCGCGCCAGACCGGCCGCTGCTTGCCGAGGACGTCGACCGTGCCCGGGTAGATGCCGCGCTTGTTGCACTCCCGCTCGAAGGCGGCGACGGCCCGCGGGTGGGCGAACAGGTAGTCGGTGTCACGGCGCATGGCGAGCAGCTCGTCCAGGTCGTCCGGGGTGGGCGCGCCGGAGTGGGTCTGGATCCGCTGGTCGAAGTCGGCGTTGGCGAGCAGGCCGAACTCCGGGTTGTTGACGAGCTCGTGCTCCTGCCGCTCGCGCAGCGCCTCGATGGTCAGCCGCAGCTGCTCCTCGGTCTGGTTCATCGGCTTGTTGTAGAGGTCGGCGACCCGGGTGTGGACCCTGAGGACGGTCTGGGCGACGCTCAACTCGTACTCGCGCGGCTCCGGTTCGTAGTCCACGAAGGCGCCGGGCAGCTCGAACTCGCCCTCGTGGCCGGCCGAGAGGTCGATCTCCGCCTCGCCGTGGGCGTTCTGCGCCTGGGCCGCGTCGGCGGCGAAGCCCAGCAGCTGCTCGCGCAGCGTCGCGGAGCGGTCGATCAGGTCCTGCAGCCGCGAGGCGTTCAGCGTCAGCGCGACGCCGGCGGTGGCGGCCTTCACGGTGTACGACCAGGTGCCGCCGGGCTCGGTGATCACCTCGTCGCCGACGTGGTCGCCGTCCGCGAGGGTGCCGAGCACCGTCTGCTCGCCGTACTTGCCGGTGCCGATCCGGTCGACCTTGCCGTGCGCGACCAGGAGCACCTCCTCGATCGGCGCCCCCTCCTGCACCAGGACCTCGCCCGCGGCGAAGTCCCGCTGCACGAACCGGCCGGCCAGTTCGGTGAGCACCTCCTGGTCCTGGTAACCGCGCAGCGCCGGCACCTCCGCCAGCGAGGGGGCGATCACCGTCACGGTGGACCCGGTCTTCGCGAAGCCCACCCGGCCGCGCCCGGCCGCGTAGCTCAACCGCCGGTTGACCCGGTACGTACCGGCGCCGACCTGCACCCACGGCAGCGTCTTGAGCAGCCAGCGGGAGGTGATCTCCTGCATCTGCGGCTTCGACTTGGTCGTCGTCGCCAGATTGCGCGCGGCGGTCGTGCTGAGGCTGAGCTGGGCCCGCACCTGCACTCTCGCGGCCCCGGCACCGGGGCCGGGGGTGGGGCCGGTGTCGACCGTCATGTCCGCACTCCTGTCACTCGCATCTCCATGGACATCCGTCAGGAGATGTAATCGGCCGTTCGGCAGGCGCTCGCAAGAGGCGCCCGGCGCACTCCTTCCTGCACGAACGGATCCGCGCGCCCCCTTCGACTCGGGGCTGCTGTTCGCCCGCTCGCCTCCGGGGCGCCTGTGGCCCGGTGCCGACGGTCGGCGGGCGCCGCGCCCGGCCGGGTGGCCGGTTCTCGCCGGACGCCGCCGACAGGGGCGAAAAACCGGATGAGAAGTGACGGTCTCTCTGCCTACCCTCACCGCGATGGCCGAGAACAGACAAGACGCCGACCGCCCGACCGGAAGCCACCGCTCCACGGTCCGCTCACTGCTGCGCCTGTGGCCGTACGCCCGGGCCGTGCGCGGTCGGCTGGTCGTCTCGGTGACGGCCGCCTCGCTCGCCATGATGAGCACCCTCGCCGTCCCGGTGGTGCTCGGCCGGATCGTCGACGGCCCGCTCGCCCGGCACGACCTCGACGCGCTCTGGCCGCCGGTCGGCCTGCTGCTGCTCCTCGGTCTGGTCGAGGCCGCACTGTTCTACACCCGCCGGGTGGTCCTGTCCCGCCCCCTGGGCCGGCTGGAGGCGGCCATGCGCGCCGACCTCTACGCCAAGCTCCAGCGGCTGCCGGTCGCCTTCCACGACCGCTGGGGCTCCGGCCAGATGCTCTCCCGGGCCACCACCGACATGAACGCCATGCGGCTCTTCCTGGCCTTCCCGCTGGTGTTCCTGGTCGTCAACTCGGTGACGTTCCTGGCCGGCACCCTGCTGATGTTCGCCCAGGACTGGCGACTCGCCCTGATCGTGCTGCTGCCGGCCGCGCCGCTACTGGTGCTCACCCGGCGCTTCGAGGCCGGCTACTCGGTCACCGCCCGGCTCGCCCAGGACCAGAACGGCGACCTCGCCACCGTGGTCGAGGAGTCCGTCCTCGGCATCCGCATCCTCAAGGCCTTCGGCCGGCACCGCTCGATGGCCGAGCACTTCCGCGAACAGTCCCACCGGCTGCGCCGCACCGAACTGCGCAAGGCCCACCAGCTCGCCAACCTGTGGGCGGTCATCGTCGGCCTGCCGGAGATCGCCCTCGGCTGCGCCCTGGCCGTCGGCGCCTACCTGGTCGCCCACGACGAGCTGAGCGCCGGCACCCTGGTGGCCTTCCTGTCCACCGCGCTCGCCCTGCGCTGGCCGGTCGAGTCGCTCGGCTGGCTGCTGGCCTACGCCAACGAGGCCGCCACCGCCACCGACCGGTTCTTCGAGGTCATCGACGAACCCGAGCCCGAGGACGCGCCCGCCGCGCCCACCGCGCCCCCTGCGGGCACCCCGGACGGCATCCGCTTCACCGGCGTCCGGTTCCGCTACCCCGACGCCCCCGACGGCACCCCCGACCTGCTGGCCGGCATCGACCTGCACATCCGCAGCGGCGAGACGATGGCCCTGGTCGGCGCCACCGGCAGCGGCAAGACGACGCTCACCGCGCTGCTCCCCCGGCTGTACGAGACCACCGGCGGCCGGATCACCCTGGACGGCCGGGACATCGCCGGACTGCCCCGGGAGGAGCTGCGCCGGCTGGTCTCGGTCGCCTTCGAGGAACCCACCCTGTTCTCCGCCACCGTCCGGGAGAACGTCCTGATGGGCGCCCCCGGCGCGGACGACCGGCAGCTGACCGCCGCCCTCGCCACCGCCCAGGCCGACTTCGTCGAGCGGCTCCCGGCCGGGGTGGGGACCGAGGTCGGCGAGCAGGGCCTGAGCCTGTCCGGCGGGCAGCGCCAGCGCCTCGCCCTGGCCCGCGCGGTGGTCGGCGACCCGCCCTTCCTGGTGCTGGACGACCCGCTGTCCGCCCTGGACGTGCACACCGAGGCGCTGGTCGAGCGGGCGCTGCGCGAGGTGCTGGGCAGCACCACCGCGCTGGTGGTCGCCCACCGCCCCAGCACCGTGCTGCTCGCCGACCGGGTCGCGGTGCTCGCGGACGGCCGGATCGCGGCCGTCGGCACCCACCAGGAACTGCTGCGGGACTGCCCGCACTACCGCGAACTGATGTCGGGCGAGGCCGCCCTCGTACCCGAGGGCCCCTTCGTCGCCGAGAAGGAGCCCACCCGATGACCACCACCGTCGAGTCCGCCGGAGCGGAGTCGCTCGGCGCGGGGCCCGCCGGGGCGGAGCCCGCCGAGGAGGAGCTGCCCCCGCCCCCCGCCGACGAGGAGGACATCCCCGTCCCGCCCGGCGCGCCGCGGGCGCTGCTGCGCTCGCTGCTCGGCGCGCACCGGGCCCGGATCGCCGTCGCGATGGTGGTGATCCTGGTCCAGCAGGCCGCCCTGCAGTCCGGCCCGCTGCTGGTCGCGGTGGCGATGGACCGCGGCATCCCGGCGCTGCGCTCGCACGACTCCGGTCCGCTGGTCGCGGTGGTGGCCGGCTACCTGTTCTGCGCGCTGCTCAGCCCGGTGCTGCAGTGGACGTTCATCAAGATCAGCGCCCGGGTGAACCAGGACGTCCTGCTGGACCTGCGCGGCCGGATCTTCCGGCACGCCCAGCGGCTCAGCCTGGACTTCCACGAGCGCTACACCTCGGGCCGGATCATCTCCCGGGCCACCAGTGACATCGACGCGCTGCGCGAGCTGCTCTCCGAGGGCCTCCAGGAACTGCTGACCGTCTTCCTGTCGGTCTGCTACATCTCGGTGCTGCTGGTGGTGCTGGACTGGCGGCTCGGCCTGGCCTCGCTGGTGGCCTTCCTGCCGCTGGCCCTGATCGCCCACTCGTTCCGCACCCGCTCCCGGCGGGTCTACCGCCGCTCGCGGACGGCCGCCGCCTCGATGATCGTGCGCTTCACCGAGACCATGAACGGCATCCGCCCGGTGCAGGCCTTCCGCCGCGAGCAGGCCAACGACGCCGCCTTCGGGGTGGTCAACCGGCAGTCCTCCACCGCCAACGCGGAGGGCTTCCTGGAACTCGCCCGGTACGTCGGGCTGTCCCGGGCCACCGCCAACGTCTGGTTCACCGGCATCGTGCTGCTGGGCGCCTGGCTGGTCGCCGACGACGCGCTGGAACTGGGCGTGCTGACCGCCTTCGCGCTCTACCTGCGCCGCCTGTTCGACCCGCTCGACCAGCTGGCGATGTTCCTGAACAGCTACCAGGCCGCCGCCGCGGCCCTGGAGAAGATCGCCGGCCTGCTCGCCCACGAGCCGACCGTCGCCGAGCCGGCCGAGCCGGTGGAGCTGCCGCAGGCCGCGGGGAAGGGCCGCGAGGTCTCCTTCGAAGCGACGCGCTTCGCCTACCGCACCGGCAAGGAGGTGCTGCCGCCCTTCGACCTGCTGATCCCGGCCGGGCAGACGGTCGCGGTGGTCGGGGCGACCGGCGCCGGCAAGTCGACGGTCGCCAAGCTGCTGGCCCGTTTCTACGACCCGACCGAGGGCCGGATCCGGCTGGACGGCGTGGACCTGCGCGACCTCGCCACCCCGGACCTGCGGCGCGGGGTGGTGATGGTGACCCAGGAGTCCTTCCTGTTCTCCGGCACCGTCGCCGAGAACATCGCGATCGGCCGCCCGGGCGCCACCCGCGCCGAGGTCGAGCAGGCCACCCGGGACATCGGCGCGTACGAGTTCATCGCCGCGCTCCCGGACGGCTTCGACACCGACGTGCGCAAGCGCGGCGGCCGGATCTCGGCCGGTCAGCGCCAGCTGGTCGCCTTCGCCCGCGCCCTGCTGGCCGACCCGGCCGTGCTGATCCTGGACGAGGCGACCAGCTCGCTGGACGTGCCCGGCGAGCAGGCCGTGCAGCGGGCGATGCGCACGGTGCTGGCCGGCCGCACCGCGATGATCATCGCCCACCGGCTCTCCACCGTGGAGATCGCCGACCGGGTGCTGGTGATGGACCAGGGCCGGATCGTCGAGGACGGCTCCCCGCAGCAGCTGATCGACGGCGCGGGGCGTTTCGCCACCCTGCATCGTGCCTGGCGGGACAGCCTGGTGTAGAACTCCCCCAGTGGTGCCCGTCCAGGAAGCCCCACAGTTGTGCCCGTCCGGGTGCGCCGTCACGCACCCGGGCGGGCATCCTCTTTTCCGGACCGGTCAGTCCACGGTCACCACGTAGTCGGTGTGCCAGTCGGGCGACGGGCAGTCCTCCTGCGCGGCCACCACGTCCAGCGTCCCGCCCGGCAGCACCTGCCCGGCGACGACCGAGGAGTCGATCACCACGGCCGGGTCGATGAAGACCGCGTTCTCGAACCGCGGCCCGACCCCGTAGTGACAGGCCAGCGTGCGCGGCCCGGTGGCGGTGCAGTTGTACGGCGGCGTGCCGGTGAGGGTGGTGTGCTCGGGCACGGTGATCGCCACGTCGATCGGGTGGGTCGAGTACGAGGGGCCCGCGTTGTACACCCACAGCGGCAGGTTGACGGTCGCCCCGGGCTTGCCGGTGAGGTCGCCCGGCTGCGGGACCGGGTGCCCGGCCTGCCAGGCCGAGGAGGCCCCCACCATGAAGTGGGCCCTGGTGTCGGCGGTGGTGAAGCTGTACGGGGTGGTGTGGCCGGACTGGTCCGGGTCACCGGGGTAGAAGACCTGGACGTCGCCGCTGACGGTGGTGAACGGCGAGGTGATCGGCGCGACGTGCAGCGCCAGCCGCTCGACCGAGGTCGCTCCCGGCGCCAGCCCGGCCGGGACGGTGTACGAGCTGCCGGTGCCGAAGTACGTCAGGGTGACGGCCGGGTCGGCCGACTGCACCACGCCCGGCGACGGGAGGTGCACCACCACCAGGGTGTCGTCGGTGGTGGTGGCCGGCCCCCGGTTGGTGACCTTGACCTCCAGGGTGCCGTTCTCGCCCGGGACGACCGGGTCCTGCGGCGGGCAGATCTCCAGGGACAGCCGCGCGGTCGCCGGTGGCGCCGCGAGGGGGGCGGTGGCGGCCTGGGCCGGCCACGCCAGGAGGAGCACGGAGAGCGCGGCCAGGGCGGCCGAGCGCACGGTTCGCATCATGACCATCACGCTCCCCCCGGCCGACACGCGGGGCAACCGGATGACTGCCGTCCGTAGCACGCCCGGACGGCAGTCGTCCCGTTCGGGGGCTCAGCGCAGCAGCCCGGCGTCCATCCCGTTGGACTCGGCCGGGAGGGCGACCAGCCCGAGTTCGGCCGGCGAGGCCAGCCGGGGGTGCGCCGGCAGCACCCGCACGGTGTAGCCGAACGGGCCGGTGCGGGAGAGCTCCAGCGAGCCCTCGTAGCGGGTGCGGCCGTCCAGGTCCGGGCCGCCGACCGGCTTGAGGGCGAGCACCGCGGCGTCCGAGATGCCGTCCGTCTCGTCCACCCGGCCGGAGACCACCTGCACTTCGACGTCGCCCGGCTCCAGCGGGCCGAGCGCGACCTGCACCCGCAGCGCCAGCGAGCTGCCCAGCTCCTGGGCCTCGGCCGGGCAGTCGGCCTCGACGTGCTCGACCCGCACGGCCGACCAGCCCTCCCGGACCTTGGCCTTCCACACCGCCAGGTCCCGGGCGCCGGTCGCTCGGCCGCTCGCCTCCGCTCGGGGCGGGACCGCGACCGCCAGCTCGCGCTGGGCCAGCGCCGCCGGGGCGTACAGCCGTTCGACGTACTCGCGGACCATCCGCCCGGCCAGCACCTTGGGCCCGAGGGTGACCAGGGTGTGCCGGACCATGGCGATCCAGCGGTGCGGCAGCCCGTCGTCGCCCCGGTCGTAGAACCGGCCGGCCACCTGCTCCTCGATCAGGTCGTACAGTGCGGCGGCCTCGATGTCGTCGCGCCGCTCGGCCTCGCTGCTCTCCGGGTCCAGCACGCCGGCGCCCTCGTCGGCGGTGGGGATCGCCCAGCCGTTCTGGCCGTCGTACCACTCGTCCCACCAGCCGTCCAGGACGGACAGGTTGAGGCAGCCGTTGAGCGCGGCCTTCATCCCGGAGGTGCCGCAGGCCTCCAGCGGGCGCAGCGGGTTGTTCAGCCAGACGTCGCAGCCCGGGTAGAGGTGCCGGGCCATCGCCATGTCGTAGTCCGGCAGGAAGACGATCCGGTGGCGCACCGTCGGGTCGTCGGCGAAGGCGACCATCTGCTGGATCAGCCGCTTGCCGCCGTCGTCGGCCGGGTGGGCCTTGCCGGCGACCACGATCTGCACCGGCCGGGTGGGGTGCAGCAGCAGGGCGCGCAGCCGGGCCGGGTCGCGCAGCATCAGGGTGAGCCGCTTGTACGAGGGCACCCGGCGGGCGAAGCCGATGGTGAGCACGTCGGGGTCGAGCACCGAGGAGACCCAGCCGAGTTCGGCCTCGCCGGCCCCGCGCTGGCGCCAGGAGGCGCGCAGCCGGCGGCGGGCCTCGTCCACCAGCTGGGCCCGCAGGCTGCGGCGCAGGTCCCAGATCTCGGTGTTGCCGATCCGCTCCAGGCCGGTCCAGCGCTGGGTCTCGCCGGTGGTCATCGCCTCCTCGGCGCGTTCGACGCCGATCTCGGCGGCGCCCAGGCGCACCACGGCCGGGTCGATCCAGGTGGCGGCGTGCACCCCGTTGGTGACCGAGGTGATCGGCACCTCGGCGGGGTCGAAGCCGGGCCACAGGCCGTTGAACATCGAGCGGCTGACCTCGCCGTGCAGGGTGGAGACCCCGTTGGCGCGCTGGGCCAGCCGCAGGCCCATGGCGGCCATGTTGAAGAGCTTCGGGTCCCCGCCGCGCCAGGTCTCGGCGCCGAGCGCGAGCACCGGCTCGACCGGGACGCCGGGCAGCGCGGCGTCGCCGCCGAAGTGCCGGGCGACCAGCTCGCGGTCGAAGCGGTCGATGCCGGCCGGGACGGGTGTGTGGGTGGTGAACACGGTGCCGGCCCGGACGGACTCCAGGGCGGCGGCGAAGTCCAGCCCTGCCGCCCGGTCGGCGACGAGTTCGCGGATCCGCTCGACGCCGAGGAAGCCGGCGTGGCCCTCGTTGGTGTGGAAGACCTCCGGGGCGGGGTGCCCGGTGAGCCGGCAGTAGGCGCGCACGGCCCGGACGCCGCCGATGCCCAGCAGCATCTCCTGGAGCAGCCGGTGCTCGCTGCCGCCGCCGTAGAGCCGGTCGGTGACGTCGCGCTCGGCGGGCGAGTTGGCCTCGATGTCGGAGTCGAGCAGCAGCAGCGGGACCCGCCCGACCTGGGCCTTCCAGATGTGCGCGGCCAGGGTGCGGCCGCCGGGCAGTGCGAGGTCGACCCGGCTGGGCGTTCCGTCGGCCTCCCGGAGCAGGCTGACGGCCAGTTCGTCCGGGTCCAGCAGGGGGTAGCGCTCCTGCTGCCAGCCGTCCCGGTCCAGGGACTGCCGGAAGTAGCCGTGCCGGTAGAAGAGTCCGACGCCGATGACCGGCACGCCGAGGTCGCTGGCGGCCTTGAGGTGGTCGCCCGCCAGGATGCCGAGGCCGCCGGAGTACTGGGGCAGCGCGGCGGCGATGCCGTACTCGGGCGAGAAGTAGGCGATGGCGGCGGGCGGCGGGGCGGCTCCGGCGCCGTCCTGCTGGGCCTGGTACCAGCGCGGGCCGGTGAGGTACTCGCGCAGGTCGTCGGCGAGGTCGCCGAGTCTGCGCAGGAACCGCCGGTCGGCGGCGAGGGCTGCGAGCCGGGCGGCCGGGACCTCCCCGAGCAGCCGCACCGGGTCCTCCCCGGTCGCGGCCCAGACCTCCGGGTCCACGGACCGGAAGAGGTCCCTGGTCTCGGGGTGCCAGGACCAGCGCAGGTTGAGGGCCAGCTCGTGCAACGGCTGGAGTTGTTCGGGCAGGACGGTGCGGACGGTGAATCTGCGGATTGCCTTCACAGCGGTGAAGCGTAGCCTCGCCGATCCTCCTGACTACGGGTCAAGCGGACTATTGGGCATCCGTTCGGCCTATTGATGAGATCGCATTCGGCGCATTGGTCTGCACGGGGGGCGCGCGAGGCGCACATTCCGGGGCGCCGCGCTACCAATGCGTGAACTCCGCGGAACAGATCGATTTCCGGCGGCTCATCCCCTCCGACAAAACCCGAAACTACTGTCGTACCGCTGCGAAAACCTTGTCCCCGGTGCGAGGATGACCGAAGGTCGTTGATGCCGCGGGGACCACGACGGCGGGTGGCGTCCCCCCGTGGAGCAGCACGTCCGGATCCTTTTCGCGTTGGTCCTTCCCCTTCTCCTTAGCCCGTTCGGCGCTCACCGCGCACCGACGCGTGTCCTCGCGCCCGGTCGGCTCGTTCACGGGTCGACCGGGCCGCCCAGGGGCGTGCCCCCGGAGGCGTGCGCCGGGACGCGCACGGGTTCCGGGGCGCCCCGCCACCGGTTCGGCGGGCGCCGGGCAGGTTGCCGGGGACAGCGACGCGGGCAGGCTCCGGTCGCACGTCCACCCCACCCAGCAGTCCTCCCGGTACTCCCCCGGCCCGACCCCCCTCCGGCCCGCGGGGAGCTGCCGCTGATCTCGGGCAGGAGTTTGGCATGCACGGCGACACGCGGGACCAGTCCACACCGGTGGCCGACACCGTCGACCCAGCGGTCGCGGAATCCGCCGGACGGATGGATTCTGACACTCGGACAGACCCGGCGATGCCGTCGCCCCGGGTGTCCGGGGCGGTCCGTACCGAATCCTCCGAACCCCAGGCCTCCACCGCACAGGCCGCCCACGCGCAGGTCGCCACCGCGCAGGTCGCCACCGAACCGCCCACCACCGCGGCCCGGAAACCCGGGGCCGAGGAGGGCCCGGCGGCACCGCGCCGGCGCACCACCACCACGCGCCGCAGCACCGCGAAGGCCACCGCCGAGACCGCCCCCGCGGACACCGCCGCGAAGCCCGCCCGCCGGGCCCCCGCGCGCACGACCGCCGCCAAGACCGCCGCCAAGCCCTCCGCCCGCAAGACGACAGAGAGCGACACCGTGATCGGCCGCATCCCCGTCCTGGACGTCAGCCCCCAGATCGACGCCGGCCGCCGCCCGGCCAAGGCCGTCGTCGGCGAGACCTTCCTGGTCACCGCGACGGTCTTCCGCGAGGGCCACGACGCCGTCAACGCCAACGTGGTGCTGCGCGACCCGCGCGGCCGCAGCGGCCCCTGGACGCCGATGCGCGAGCTGGCCGAGGGCACCGACCGCTGGGGGGCGCGCATCACCCCGACCGCGCCCGGCCGCTGGTCGTACCTGGTGGAGGCGTGGAGCGACCCGATCGCCACCTGGCGGAAGACCGCCGCGGTGAAGCTGCCGGCCGGAATCGACACCGCGCTGGTGCTGGAGGAGGGCGCCCGGCTGCTGGAGCAGGCCGCCGCCGGGGTGCCGAAGAAGGACGGCCGGGCGCACGTGCTGGCCGCCGCCGACGCGCTGCGCGACCCGGGGCTGCCGCCGCTGTCCCGGCTGGCCGCCGCGCTCGCCCCCGAGGTGCTGGAGCTGTTGGCCCGCCACCCGCTGCGCGAGCTGCTCAGCGCCTCCCGCCCGCTGCCGCTGCAGGTGGACCGCGAGCGCGCGCTGTTCGGGTCCTGGTACGAGTTCTTCCCCCGTTCGGAGGGGGCGGTGCTGGACCCGAACGGGGTCGAGCCCCCGCGTTCGGGCACCCTGCGCACCGCTGCCGAGCGGCTGCCGGCGATCGCCGCGATGGACTTCGACGTGGTCTACCTGCCGCCGGTGCACCCGATCGGCCGAGCCTTCCGCAAGGGCCCGGACAACACCCTGACGGCCGGTCCGCACGACGTCGGCTCGCCCTGGGCGATCGGCTCGCCCGAGGGCGGCCACGACGCCGTCCACCCGGACCTCGGCACCATCGAGGACTTCGACCACTTCGTCGCCGAGGCCAAGGCGCTGCACCTGGAGGTGGCGCTGGACTTCGCCCTCCAGTGCTCCCCCGACCACCCGTGGGTGAACAAGCACCCGGAATGGTTCAGCCACCGCGCCGACGGCACCATCGCGTACGCCGAGAACCCGCCGAAGAAGTACCAGGACATCTATCCGGTCAACTTCGATCAGGACATGGACGGAATCGTCAAGGAAACCGTCCGGATCCTCCGGTTCTGGATGTCGCACGGCGTGCGGATCTTCCGGGTCGACAATCCCCACACCAAACCGGTGGTGTTCTGGGACAAGGTGCTCGGCGACATCGCCCGCACCGACCCCGACGTGGTGTTCCTGGCGGAGGCGTTCACCCGCCCGGCGATGATGCACACCCTGGCGAAGATCGGTTTCCACCAGTCGTACACGTACTTCACCTGGCGCAACACCAAGAACGAACTCACCGAGTACCTCACCGAACTCACCGGCGACGCGGCCGCCTACATGCGCCCCAACTTCTTCGCCAACACACCGGACATCCTGCACGCCTTCCTCCAGAACGGCGGCCGCGCCGCCTTCGCGATCCGCGCCGTGCTCGCCGCCACCCTCTCCCCCAGCTACGGCGTCTACGCCGGCTACGAGCTGGCCGAGAACGAGCCGGCCCACCCGGGCTCCGAGGAGTACCTCCACTCCGAGAAGTACGAGCTGCGCCCCCGCGACTGGAACCGCACCGACACCCTCGCCCCGCTGCTCACCGTGCTGAACCGGCTGCGCCGGCGCCACCCCGCCCTGCAGCAGCTGCGCGACCTGCGCTTCCACCCCACCGACAACGAGCAGGTGCTCGCCTACTCCAAGACCGCGACCACCCCCGAGGGCCTGACCGACCGCGTGATCACGGTGGTCAACCTCGACCCGCACCACGTCCAGGAGGCCACCGTCACGCTCGACGACGACGGGCCCCACGCGGTGCACGACGAGCTCACCGGCGCCGTCTACACCTGGGGCCGGCACAACTACGTCCGGCTCGATCCCTCAGCCGAGCCGGCTCACCTCCTCACGGTTCGGAGGAACCCCACGTGACAGTGAACGAGCCCGTCCCCGACACCTTCCCGGAGACCTCGAAGAAGAACCTGGACCCGGAGTGGTTCAAACGTGCGGTCTTCTACGAGGTGCTGGTGCGGTCCTTCCAGGACAGCAACGGCGACGGGGTCGGGGACCTCAAGGGGCTCACGGCCAAGCTCGACTACCTGCAGTGGCTCGGCGTCGACTGCCTCTGGCTCCCGCCCTTCTTCGCCTCGCCGCTGCGCGACGGCGGCTACGACGTCGCCGACTACAAGTCGGTGCTGCCGGAGTTCGGCGACATCGCCGACTTCATGGAGTTCACCGACGCCGCCCACGCCCGCGGCATGCGCGTGATCATCGACTTCGTCATGAACCACACCAGCGACCAGCACCCGTGGTTCCAGGCGTCCCGGGCCGACCCGGACGGGCCGTACGGCGACTTCTACATGTGGGCCGACGACGACAAGCAGTACCCGGACGCCCGGATCATCTTCGTCGACACCGAGACCTCCAACTGGACCTACGACCCGGTCCGCAAGCAGTACTACTGGCACCGGTTCTTCTCCCACCAGCCGGACCTCAACTACGACAACCCCCGCGTCCAGGACGAGATGATCGCCGGGCTGCGGTTCTGGCTCGACCTCGGCATCGACGGCTTCCGGCTGGACGCGGTGCCGTACCTGTTCGCCCGCGAGGGCACCAACTGCGAGAACCTCCCGGAGACCCACGAGTTCCTCAAGCGGCTCCGCAAGGAGATCGACGCCGACTACCCGGACACCGTGCTGCTCGCCGAGGCCAACCAGTGGCCGGAGGACGTGGTCGACTACTTCGGCGACTTCACCGCGGGCGGCGACGAGTGCCACATGGCGTTCCACTTCCCGGTGATGCCGCGGATCTTCATGGCCGTGCGCCGGGAGTCCCGGTACCCGGTGTCGGAGATCCTCGCCAAGACCCCGCGGATCCCCGGCGGCTGCCAGTGGGGCATCTTCCTGCGCAACCACGACGAGCTGACCCTGGAGATGGTCACCGACGAGGAGCGCGACTACATGTACGCGGAGTACGCCAAGGACCCCCGGATGCGCGCCAACGTGGGCATCCGCCGCCGGCTCGCCCCGCTGCTGGAGAACGACCGCAACCAGATCGAGCTGTTCACCGCCCTGCTGCTCTCCCTGCCCGGCTCGCCGGTGCTCTACTACGGGGACGAGATCGGCATGGGCGACAACATCTGGCTGGGCGACCGGGACGGCGTGCGCACGCCGATGCAGTGGACCCCGGACCGCAACGCGGGTTTCTCCTCCGCCGACCCGGGCAGGCTCAGTCTGCCGCCCATCATGGACCCGGTGTACGGCTACCAGGTGACCAACGTCGAAGCGCAGCAGAGCAGTTCGAGTTCACTGCTGCACTGGACGCGTCGCATGATCGAGATCCGCAAGCTCAACCCGGCGTTCGGCCTGGGCACCTACACCGAACTGCCGTCCAGCAACCCCGCCGTGCTGGCCTTCGTGCGCGAGTACGAGGGGGACCTGGTCATGTGCGTGAACAACTTCTCTCGGTTCGCACAGCCGACCGAGCTGGACCTGCGGCAGTACGGCGGGCGGTACCCGGTCGAGCTGATCGGCGGGGTGCGCTTCCCGTCGATCGGCGAGTGGCCCTACCTGCTCACGCTCGCCGGGCACGGCTTCTACTGGTTCCAGCTCCGGCAGCCCCCGCGCCTGAGCGGGACCAGGCGATCGAAGTAACGATCCGCCGCACCCTGCCACCCGCGGCCCGCACAGCACCACCAGACCCTCCGGGGGCGCGAGTTGACCCCCGCGCCCCCGGAGTTCTCTGCACCACCGCGTACGGAGAACAGCCCAACGGCTACCCACACGAAGGCGTGACACCCGAGCCGTGCTCGCGTGCCGCGACCGCCGCGCCGCCGAAATCCGGAAGACTGACGGACCCCGGCCACGACCCGTCGGGCCGTCCGTGTGCTTCCGGGGAAAGGGAGTCATGTCCGAAACCTCCCGTTCTCAAGCCCATGTGCAGCACGACGCCCCGGCCGGCTCAGCCGCGCACCCGGGCGCGCGGGGCACCGGGGCCCGGAGAACCGCCCTGGGGGTCAGCGAACTCATCCAGGCGGCCCTGCCGCTGATCGCCGAGTGGCTCCCCACCCAGCGCTGGTACGCCGGGAAGGGGCGCCCCATCACCGGACTCGTCCCGGCGGTCTGCACCCCGCTGCAGGTCGGCGACCCGGCCCTGCTGCACCTGCTGCTGCGCGTCGAGCACGCCACCACGGCCGGCCTCCCGCACGGCGACACCTACCAACTCCTGCTCGGCGTCCGCTCCCAGGGCCCCGCGGACATCGAACCCGGTGCCGTCCTCGGCCGGCTCAGCCAGGGCCCGTACGACGGCGCCACCCTCTACGACGCGGTGCACGACCCCGAACTCACCGGGCGGCTGCTGGAACACCTGGCCACCGGCGACCGGTTCGGCTCGCTGTCCTTCCGCCGCACCCCCGGCTCCGGACTGCCCGCCAACCTCCCCGGCCGCGCCTCCACCGCCGAGCAGTCCAACAGCTCCGTCATCTACGGCACCTCGTACATCCTCAAGCTGTTCCGGCGCATCCACCCCGGCACCAACCCCGACCTGGAACTCTCGCTCGCCCTCTCCAGGGCCGGCTCCACCCGCATCCCCCGGGTCGCCGCCTGGTTCGAGAGCCGGATGGAACGCGCCGAACCCGCCACCCTCGGACTGCTCCAGCGCTACCTGCCGGACGCCGAGGACGGCTGGGAACTCGCCCTCGACCAGGTCGGCCGGCTCAAGGGCGACCGCTCCCCCGGGAACTTCGCCATCGAGGCCCACCGGCTCGGCCGGGCCACCGCCGAGGTCCACCGGGTGCTCGCCCGCTCCATGCCCGTCGCCCGGCTCGACCGCACCCAGACCGGTCGGCTCGCCACCGCCATGGCCGACCGGCTGGACAGCGCCGTCGCCGCCGTCCCCGGACTGCTGCGCTTCCGGGCCGCCCTGCGCACCGCGTTCCAGCAGCTCGCCGACGCCCACCCGGACGGCCTGCCCGTCCAGCGCATCCACGGCGACCTCCACCTCGGCCAGGCCATGCGCACCCCGCACGGCTGGGTGCTGCTCGACTTCGAGGGCGAACCCGCCAAGTCCGTCAACGAACGGCGCGAACCCCAGCCCGCCCTGCGCGACGTCGCCGCCATGCTGCGCTCCTTCGACTACGCGGCCGCCCACCTGCTGGCCGGCGGCCCGGTCGACCCGGAACTCGCCCACCTCGCCGCCGCCTGGGCCCAGCGCAACCGCACCGCCTTCTGCGCCGGCTACACCGCCGGGGGCGGCGCCGACCCGGCGGCCTCACCCGAGCTGATGCGGGCGCTGGAGATCGACAAGGCGGTGTACGAGGTGGTCTACGAGGCCCGGCACCGGCCCAGCTGGCTGCCGATCCCGCTGGCCGCGATCAACCGGCTCGCCCTGTCCGTCTGACCACCCCGCCGAACCCCCGCCCGCCACGAGTTCGCCCACCCCGCCGCTGGAGGACCACGCCGTGACGCCGCCCGACCCGACCGGCCGCCCCACCCGCCCCGTTCCGGCCACCTTCCTGGCCGGGACCCCCGAACGGGGCGAGCCCCGGAAGGCCGCCGAGCCCGCTCCGCCGGGCGGCGTCCCGGCGGACACCCCCGTCGGGGCCCTGCGCCTCCCCGAGGCGCCGCTGCCCCCGGCCGAGGTGGACCGGCTGGTGAACGGCCAGCACCACGACCCGCACGCCCTACTCGGCGCCCACCCGGTGCACGGCGGCACGGCGATCCGGGTGCTGCGCCCGTTCGCCGAGCGGGTGGTGGTCGAGACCGCCCACGGGCCCGCCGAACTCACCCACCAGCAGGGCGGGTTGTTCACCGGACTGCTGGCGGGCGGCGAACTCCCCGACTACACCCTGCTGGTGGGCTACCCCGACGGCGAGCCCCTGCGCCAGCACGACGGCTACCGCGCCCGGCCCACCCTCGGCGAACTCGACCTCCACCTGATCTCCGAAGGCCGGCACGAGCAGCTGTGGCAGGCGCTCGGCTCCCACCTGCGCACCGTCGACGGCGTCGCCGGCACCGCCTTCGCGGTCTGGGCGCCGAACGCCGTCGGGGTCCGGCTCATCGGCGACTTCAACCACTGGAACGGCACCGGGCACCCGATGCGCTCGCTCGGCTCCTCCGGCATCTGGGAGCTGTTCGTCCCCGGCCTCGCCGAGGGCGCCACCTACAAGTACGAGATCCACACCCGGCAGGGCTGGGTGCTCGACAAGGCCGACCCGCTGGCCCGGGCCGCCCAGTGCCCGCCCGGCACCGCCTCCGTCGTCACCTCCTCCACGCACCGCTGGCAGGACGACGAGTGGATGGCCCGCCGGGCCCGCACCGCGCACCACCGCGCACCGATGTCGGTGTACGAGCTGCACCTGGCCTCCTGGCGGCCCGACCTCACCGACTACCGCGCCATCGCCGAGGAGCTCCCCCGCTACCTCAAGGAGTTGAACTTCACCCACGTGGAGTTCATGCCGGTGATGGAACACCCCTTCGGCGGCTCCTGGGGCTACCAGGTCTCCGGCTACTACGCCCCCACCGCCCGGCTCGGCAGCCCCGACGACTTCCGCCACCTGGTCGACACCCTGCACCAGCACGGCATCGGCGTGATCGTCGACTGGGTGCCCGCGCACTTCCCCAAGGACGACTTCGCGCTCGCCCGCTTCGACGGCGAACCGCTGTACGAGCCCGCCGATCCGCTGCGCGCCGAACACCCCGACTGGGGGACGCTGGAGTTCGACTACGGCCGCACCGAAGTCCGCAACTTCCTCGTCGCCAACGCCGTCTACTGGTGCGAGGAGTTCCACATCGACGGCCTGCGGGTCGACGCCGTCGCCTCGATGCTCTACCTCGACTACTCCCGCGAGGGCGGCGCCTGGACCCCCAACCAGCACGGCGGCCGGGAGAACCTGGACGCGGCCGCGTTCCTCCAGGAGATGAACGCCACCGTCTACCGGCGCTGCCCCGGCGTGATCACCATCGCCGAGGAGTCCACCGCCTGGGACGGCGTCACCCGCCCCACCGACGCCGGCGGCCTCGGCTTCGGCCTGAAGTGGAACATGGGCTGGATGCACGACTCGCTGGTCTACATGTCCAAGGAGCCGGTGCACCGCAAGTACCACCACAACGAGATCACCTTCTCGATGGTGTACGCCTACTCCGAGAACTACGTCCTGCCGATCTCCCACGACGAGGTCGTCCACGGCAAGCAGGCCCTGGTCTCCAAGATGCCCGGCGACTGGTGGCAGCAGCGCGCCAACCACCGCGCCTACCTGGGCTTCATGTGGTCCCACCCCGGCAAGCAACTGCTGTTCATGGGGCAGGAGTTCGCCCAGGGCGCCGAATGGGACCACGAGCAGGGCCCGCAGTGGTGGGTGCTCGACGAGCAGTGGCCCGCACATCGGGACCACCTCGGCGTGCGCCGCCTGGTCCGCGACCTCAACCGGATCTACCGGGACACCCCCGCCCTCTGGGAGCTCGACACCACCCCCGACGGCTTCCGCTGGCTCGACGGCGGCGCCGCCGAGGACAACCTGCTCTCCTTCGTCCGGTACGCCGCCGACGGCACCCCGCTGGTCGCCGTCTGCAACTTCTCCCCCGTCGTCCGCCACGGCCACCGGGTCGGCCTGCCCGCCCTGGACGGCCACGAACAGCTGTGGGAGGAACTGCTGAACACCGACGCCGAGACCTACGGGGGCAGCGGCACCGGCAACTCCCACCCGGTCAAGGCCGAAGCCGTCGAGTGGAACGGCCAGCCCCGCTCCGCCGAACTCGTCCTCCCCCCGCTCGCCACCCTCTGGCTCCGCCCGGCCTGAGCCCGCTCCTCCCGGGTGCCCGAACGGACGCCCGGGAGGACCTTCGTCCCTTGCCTCCCCGGCCGCCCTCTGCTCGCGGACGCCCGTTCGGGGTGCGAAGGTATGGTCGACATGACGACCTTCCGAGACGACGGGACGGAGACACCCACGTGGCGCGCAGCGTGTACGTGACCGGAATCGACCGGGGGGACGGCCGACAGGCGGTCGAGCTCGGGGTCATGGAACTGCTCACCCGCCAGGTGGACCGGGTCGGGGTGTTCCGTCCGCTGGTGCACGCGGCGGCGCCCGGGGGGCCGGGGTCGGACCACGTGGTGGAGCTGCTGCGCGGACGCTACCGGATCGAGCTGCCGAGCCAGGAGCTGTACGGGCTCACCTACGAGGAAGCCGCCGCGTTGCAGGCCGCCCAGGGGCAGGACGAGCTGGTCTCCGCGCTGGTGGACCGGTTCCGCGCACTGGAGCGGCGCTGCCAGGCGGTGCTGGTGCTCGGCACCGACTTCGCGGACACCAACATCCCGGACGAGCTGGCCTTCAACGCCCGGCTCGCCAACGAGTTCGGTGCCGCGGTACTGCCCGTGGTCGGCGGGCAGGGCAAGGAGGCGGAGGCGGTGATCGCCGAGGTGCGCAACGCCCACCGGGCGTACACCGACCTCGGCTGCGCGACCCTGGCGATGATCGCCAACCGGACCGCCCCGGCCGCCAAGCAGCGGATCCAGCGCACGCTCACCGAGAAGCTGCCGATCCCCGCCTACGTCATCCCGGAGGAGCCGGCGCTGGCCGCCCCGACCGTCGCCCAACTGGTCGAGTCGACCGGCGCCGAGGTGCTGCTCGGCGACGCGGCCGGCCTGGGCCGGGACGTCCGGGGCTTCGTCTTCGGCGGCGCCATGCTGCCCACCTTCCTGGACGCGCTGACCGAGGGCGCCCTCGTCGTCACCCCCGGGGACCGCGCCGACCTGGTGATCGGCTCGCTGGCCGCGCACGCGGCCGGTGCCCCGCCGATCGCCGGCGTGCTGCTGACCCTCGGCCAGCACCCCGGCCCCAACGTGATGGCGCTGGCCGCCCGGCTCGCCCCCGGCACCCCGGTCGCGGTCGTCCCCGAGGGCAGCTGGCCCACCGCCGCCACCCTGACCCACCTGGAGGGCAAGCTCACCGCGGCCAGCCCCCGGAAGGCCGAGATCGCCCTCGGCCTGTTCGAACTGCACGTGGACACCGTCGAGTTGACCAACCGGATCGAGGTCGGCCGGTCGGAGCGGGTGACCCCGATGATGTTCGAGCACGAGCTGCTGGAGCGGGCCCGGGCGGGCCGCCGGCACGTGGTGCTGCCGGAGGGCACCGAGGAGCGGGTGCTGCGCGCGGCCGAGATCCTGCTGCGCCGCAACATCTGCGACCTCACCCTGCTCGGCGAGGTCGACGCGGTGCGCCGCAAGGCCGCCGCCCTGGGCATCGTCCTCCCGCAGGACGGGCCGGGCGCCGACCGGGCCCAGGCGCGGATCGTCGACCCGGCCACCAGCCCGCTGCGGCGCCAGTTCGCCGAGCTGTACGCCCGGCTGCGGGCCCACAAGGGGATGACCGTCGAACTGGCCCTGGACGTGGTCACCGACGTCTCCTACTTCGGCACCCTGATGGTCCAGGAGGGCATCGCCGACGGCATGGTCTCCGGGGCGGTGCACTCCACCGCGGCGACCATCCGGCCCGCCTTCGAGGTGATCAAGACCTCGCCGGGCGCCTCGATCGTCTCCTCGGTCTTCTTCATGTGCCTGGCCGACAAGGTGCTGGTGTACGGCGACTGCGCGGTCAACCCGGACCCGGACGCCCAGCAGCTGGCCGACATCGCGATCCAGTCCGCCGCCACCGCCGCCCAGTTCGGGGTGGAGCCGCGGGTCGCGATGCTCTCGTACTCGACCGGCACCTCCGGCTCGGGCGCGGACGTCGACAAGGTCCGCAAGGCCACCGAGCTGGTCCGCGCGCTGCGGCCGGACATCCTGGTCGAGGGCCCGATCCAGTACGACGCGGCGGTGGACGCCCACGTCGCGGCGACCAAGCTGCCGGGCTCGCCGGTGGCCGGGCGGGCGACCGTGCTGATCTTCCCGGACCTCAACACCGGCAACAACACCTACAAGGCCGTCCAGCGCTCGGCCGGGGCGATCGCGGTCGGCCCGGTGCTGCAGGGGCTGCGCAAGCCCGTCAACGACCTCTCGCGCGGGGCGCTGGTGGAGGACATCGTCAACACCGTGGCGATCACCGCCATCCAGGCCCAGGACGACAGGAACGACAGGAACGACAGGAACGACAACGGCAAGGAGCCGCAGGCATGACCGCAGGGACCCGCGTCCTCGTTCTGAACGCCGGCTCCTCGTCGGTGAAGTACCAGCTGATCGACATGCTGGACGGCGCCCGGCTGGCCTCCGGCCTGGTCGAACGGATCGGCGAGGCCGGCGGCCGGCTGGTGCACACCCCGCGCGCCGGTGAGCGGCGCGAGCTGGTGCAGGCCTTCCCGGACCACTCGGCCGCGCTGAAGGCCGTCGCCGAGGAACTGTCCGCGGACGGCCTCGGGCTGGACTCCCCGGAGCTGGCCGCGATCGGCCACCGGGTGGTGCACGGCGGCAAGCGGTTCACCGAGCCGACCGTGATCACCGACGAGGTGCTGAAGGAGATCCGCCGACTGATCCCGGTCGCGCCGCTGCACAACCCGGCCAACATCACCGGCATCGAGGTGGCCCGCGCGCTGCGGCCGGACCTGCCGCAGGTGGCCGTGTTCGACACCGCCTTCCACGCCTCGATGCCCGAGTACTCGGCCCGCTACGCGATCGACAAGGCCGTCGCGGACGAGCACCGGGTGCGCCGCTACGGCTTCCACGGCACCTCGCACCAGTACGTCTCGCGGGCCACCGCCCGGCTGCTCGGCAAGGACCCGGCCGAGGTCAACGTGATCGTGCTGCACCTGGGCAACGGCGCCTCCGCCTCGGCGGTCAGCGGCGGCCGCTGCGTGGACACCTCGATGGGCCTGACCCCGCTGGAGGGCCTGGTCATGGGCACCCGTTCGGGTGACATCGACGCCGGCGTGGTGTTCCACCTGCACCGGGTCGGCGGCCTGTCCGTGGACGAGATCGACGACCTGCTCAACCGCCGCAGCGGCCTGCGCGGCCTGTGCGGCGAGAACGACATGCGTGAGATCATGCGCCGCGCCGACGAGGGGGACGCGGACGCGAAGCTCGCCTTCGACACGTACGTCCACCGGCTGCGCAAGTACATCGGTGGCTACTACGCGGTGCTCGGCCGGGTGGACGCGATCGCTTTCACCGCTGGCGTCGGCGAGAACGCGGCGCCGGTGCGCGCGGCGGCCACCGCGGGGCTGGAGGAGCTGGGCATCGCCGTGGACCCGGAGCTGAACTCGGTGCGCTCGGGCGGGGCCCGGATCATCTCGCCCGCGTTCTCCCGGGTGGCGGTCGCGGTGGTGCCCACCGACGAGGAGCTGGAGATCGCCCGGCAGGCCTTCGCCCTGGTGCACCGGGAGGGCGAGCTGTCCGAGGACTGACACGGAAATGTCTCGCCCCTCGGGATCCTTCGTCGGCGATTCCTCCCGGTCCGTGCCGAATGCACCTATAACACGAACGGATAGACTGATCCATATGCGCCGAGCGAAAATTGTCTGCACCCTGGGTCCGGCCACGGACTCCTACGAACAGCTGAAGGCCATCGTCGAGGCGGGCATGAACGTCGCCCGACTGAACATGAGCCACGGCAACCACGCGGACCACGAGGAGCGGTACCGCAAGGTCCGCCAGGTCTCGGAGGACACCGGCAAGGCCATCGGCGTCCTGGCCGACCTCCAGGGTCCCAAGATCCGTCTGGCGACCTTCGCCAACGGCCCGGTGACCGTCGACAACGGCGACGAGTTCACCATCACCACCGAAGACGTCCCCGGTGACCAGCACATCTGCGGCACCACCTACAAGGGCCTGCCCGGCGACGTGAAGCCCGGCGACCCGATCCTGATCAACGACGGCGTCATCGCCCTGGAGGTCGTCAGCGTCGACGGCCCGCGGGTGAAGACCGTGGTGGTCGAGGGCGGCGTGCTCTCGAACAACAAGGGCATCAACCTGCCCGGCGCGGCCGTGAACGTGCCCGCCCTGTCCGAGAAGGACAAGGACGACCTGCGCTTCGCGCTGCGCCTGGGCGTCGACATGGTCGCCCTGTCCTTCGTCCGCAACGCGGACGACATCAAGGACGTCCACGAGGTCATGGACGAGGTCGGCATCCGGGTGCCGGTCATCGCCAAGATCGAGAAGCCGCAGGCCGTCGAGGCCATGGAGGAGATCGTCCTCGCCTTCGACGCCATCATGGTCGCCCGCGGCGACCTGGCCGTCGAGTACCCGCTGGAGCGGGTGCCGCTGGTCCAGAAGCAGCTGATCACCCTGGCCCGCCGCAACGCCAAGCCGGTCATCGTCGCCACCCAGATGATGGAGTCGATGATCCACGCCTCGCGGCCGACCCGCGCCGAGGTCTCCGACGTCGCCAACGCCATCCTGGACGGCACCGACGCGGTGATGCTCTCCGCCGAGTCCAGCGTCGGCAAGTACCCGGTCGAGACCGTCCGCACCATGAGCCGGATCTGCGAGAAGGCCGAGGAGGAGCTGGTCTCCCAGGGCCTCCAGCCGCTCAACCCGGGCCGCAAGCCGCGCACCCAGGGCGGCTCCGTCGCCCGCGCCGCGTGCGAGCTGGGCGACTTCCTCAACGGCAAGGCGCTGATCGCGTTCACCAAGTCCGGTGACACCGCTCGCCGGCTGTCCCGCTACCGCTCGCCGATCCCGGTGATCGCGTTCACCCCGGACGCGGCCACCCGCAACCAGCTCACGCTGAGCTGGGGCGTCGAGTCGTACGTCACCGAGCAGGTGGCCACCACCGACGCGATGGTCGCGCAGGTCGACCGCGAGCTGCTGAAGCTGGGCCAGCTGGCCGAGGGCGACACCGTGATCGTCACCGCCGGCGTCCCGGTGGGCGTCCCCGGCACCACCAACCTGGTGCAGGTGCACCGCCTGGGCTCGCACGGCGAGTAACCGGCCTCCGGCACGACGCCCGTGGGGCGGCTCCTCCTCGACGGAGGGCCGCCCCACGGGCGTCGTGGCACCTGCTACTCGTCGCCTACTTGTCGCTGTAGGGCGCGTTGTCGTTGAACATGTGCATCCCCGGGATGTGCAGGGTGCCGCCGAACTGGCCGGCCTGCTTGGCGGTGACGCCGGTCAGCTCCAGGTCCAGCGGGATCGGGATGGCGCCGATCAGGTCGTACAGCCAGCGCGGCAGGGTGTCCGGAGTGAGGGTGATCTCGCCCAGGTCGATCGGGATCGGCAGGCCGAGCAGCTTGGAGAGGTGGCCGGACAGCCGCTCCACGTACATGGTGACCGAACCGTTGCGCATGGTCGAGGTCGAGCCCGGGGCGCCCTGCACGTGGAAGGTGACGCCGTTGCCCTCCAGGGTCGACATGTCGAGGTTCTCGATGTCCACGCTGTCGACCACGAACTTCAGCACCCGCTTGGTGCCGGTCGGGGTCTTCACGTCGTAGACGCCGTGGAAGACCGCGCCGTGCAGACCGAGCCTGCTGGTCTGCAGCGTCCAGTTCTGCTCCGGGACGACCTGCTCCGACGAGGCCGCGCCGGCGGTCAGATTGCGGGCGTCCACGTCGCAGTTGGGGTTCGCGGTGGGCGAGGCGGACGGAGTGGCGGTGGCCGACCGGCCCGCCGACGGGGTCGCGGACGGCGCCGCCTTGGCGCCCGGCTTGCCGCCGGTGGCGGTGGCGGCCGGCGAGGGCTGCCCGCCCGAGGGCTGGGCGGCGGACGACTGGGCGGTGGAGGGCTGGGCGGCGGGCGGCGCGGCCTGCTGGGTGCCGGCGGCCGGGGCCTGCGGCTGGGCGGGCTGCGCCGGGGTACCGACCCGCGGGGCCGGGGCGGCTGGCCCCTGGGGGGTGGCACTGGGTGTCGCGCTGGGCGCCGGAGTGGCCGAACTCCCCGGGTTCAGCAGGTGGTTGATGCCGCCGACGAGGTCATCGATCAGCCCGGCCTGGCTCGCGGTGGCCGTCCCGTCACCGGTGCCCCGGTAGACCGCGCTCACCGCGCCCGAGCCACCGGTGGTGGCGGTACGGGCGGCGGGCGGCGCGGTCGTGGTGGCCGACGGCTTCGCCGGAGCGGTGGTCGGCGCCTGGGTCGGGGCTGTCGTCGGCACCTGGGTCGGCGCGGTGGTCGGCACCGAGCTCGGGCCGGTCGAGGGCGTGCCGGACGACGCGGGCGGCGGCTCGGGCAGCTCGCTCTTGGGGACGGGCGTCTCGATCGGCGTCACGTCCGGGACGGCCACCGGCGCGTTGCCGCAGGGCTTGCCCGCCGCGGACTCGGCGACCGCCGGGTTGGGCGTGTAGGCGGCGGCCATCAGCAGCGCGGTCGGTACCGCGGCCATCGCCAGGGCGCGGCCTCTCAGCCGGACCCGGACCGGCGTCCGCGGCGCGGCGTGCCGGCCGGAGCGCTGCGCGGGGACGGCCGTGCCCTCTGCTTGCTCGGCCGGCCCGCTCACCGTGCCTCCTCCTGCGACCCGGCTGCGGGCTGCTGCGGGACGGCGGCCTCGGCGGCCGGCTCGGCGGCGGGTTCCTTCGGCGCGGCCTGGGCGGGCAGCTTGGCGGTGGGGGCCTCGGTGGCTTCAGCAGCCGTCGGCTCGGCGGCCGTCGGCTGGGTGGCGACGCTCTCGGCCACCGCGTTGTCCGCCTGCTTGCCACGACGGGCGCGCCGTCCCCTGGCCGGGGCGGTGGACGGCTCGGGCATCGGCGCCCAGGAGACCATCAGCCCGCCGCCGATCAGGCCCGGCAGCAGCGACAGGCCGAAGCCCGCGAGGTTGGAGACCGGGATCGAGACCAGCGTCAGCAGGATGGTCGCGATGCCGGCGAAGACCCGTACGGCGGGCTGGAACCAGGCGGTCAGCCCGAGGATGATCATCAGCACCCCGATGATCAGCGACCCGGCGCCCGCCGTGGTGGACATCGCGATGGTCAGCCCGCCGAACGTGAGGTGCGCGTACGGGAAGTAGAGGATCGGGACGCCGGCGATCATGGCCAGCAGGCCGCCCCAGAAGGGCCTGGTGCGGCGGAATTCACGGAAGTGCCGCCAGAGCCACCCGACGGGGTTCTGCTGACGGGGCCGCGTTTCGACCGTTGCGCTGGACATGGTGCAGCTCCTCGACGTCGCTACGAGGGAAGAACAAGGGGGATGGGGCCTGTCGCTCGGCCCCCGCAAGGACCCGAGCGACAGGCCCCAGAGCCGGAAGGCGGCGGTGTGCCCGCCGCCCCCGGCCCGAAGTGGCCTCACCCGGGCACGCCGGTCGGCGTGCCGTCAGACGGGGCTCAGAAGCACTCGTTGCCCGGGCCGTCGCCGCTCTTCAGCGCGAGGTTCAGGCCGTTCAGCTTGAAGGTGCCGGCCGAGGTGGCCCGCGCGGTCTGCTGAACGCCACTCAGGTCGGCGGTCTTGGCGGACTGGGCGAAGCCGGTCGCGCCGGACGGCAGGCCGGCGCCGCCGCCCGCCTTGGTGACACCCGCGTGCGGGGCCCAGCCCTGGGTGGCCGTGCCCGAGAGGGTGGAGGCGTCCTGGCCGATGTTCATCTGGCTGAAGGTCGCGTCCGCCTTCAGCTGCTCCAGGTCGATCAGCAGGTTGTCGGCCTGAACCGGCTTGCCCGCCTCGGTGCCGGCGTGCAGCTGGAGGGTGATCTTGCCCAGGCCGAACGCGGACAGGTCGGTCACCACCGACTGGCACAGGTTGGTGATGTCGGCGTGGTCGAAGGCCGAGACCGCGACCGGGTGCGGCTTGCCGCTGGCCTCGATGTCGACCGAGCCGAACTGGGCGAAGTTGGTGCCGTGCAGCTGGTCGGTGCTGACCTTGAACTGCTGGCCGGAAATGCTGAACGAGGCGGCGAGCGCGCTGTTGGCGATCGAGACGCCGACCATCGCGGTGGCCGCGACGCTCGGCACCATCACCAGGGCGAAGCGCTTCCAGCGGGTCTTGCCGTAGGTCTTGGACATGCGAGTCCTCCTTCTAGGACGTACATCTCCGGCTCCCCGGCGGCGCGTCCCGCGCCGGTGGGGGCCTGGGATGGGAGAGAGCTACGTCCTCGGTAGCGGAGAGCGCCTCGGGCGTCGGCGGAGGCGGGAGCGGCCTGCGTACTGCGGCACTCCCGTCCAGGAACCGGCCGTCCCAGCGGGACGACGGGTCGGACCGACGACATCGGCGATCACCCCCGAGCGACAACCAGCGACCGCGCAGGGCCGCGCGGCCGGTCGAGGACAGGAACCGCCGTGGGACCGCGGATACCCCCCTGCCCTCCCTACCGCCGGCCTGGGGCCGACGGATCACCCGGTGGGGATCCCGCGCTCCGCTTGGCCGACCGGCTGTCGGAGGGTGTGGAGTCTGGGACCGGGCGTGGCCGATCGTGCTTGAATCCCGGGCGAAGCACAAGGGGTGCCTTACTGACGGGTAATGCAACAGCAGGTGGCATTGATCATGAAATTGACCCGAGTTGCACCGTGCGTGACGTGTTGAAGGAAGCGTGACGAGGAAATCCGCCGGAAACACCAATGAAACACCCGTGGGCAGTCACGGAACGTGACCACCCACGGGTGAAATCAAGATTTGGTAAACCTCTGTCCGGTTGACCGGATTGTCGCCAAATCACCGGGCGACACCGCAGGTCATCCAACGTGCCAGGCACTCGGTGCCAGGCCCTGGCCGGAGCCGACGCGAACCCGGATCAGAACAGCACGCGGGCCAGCGCCGTACGGGCCGCGACGACCCGCGGGTCGTCCGGGCCGATCACCTCGAACAGCTCCAGCAGGCGCAGCCGGGCGGTGTCCCGGTCCTCGCCGAAGGTCCGGCCGACGGTGTCCACCAGGCGCCCGAAGGCGTCCTCGACGTGACCGCCCACCAGGTCCAGGTCGGCGGCCTGCAGCTGGATCGCGACGTCCTTCGGGTCGGCGGCGGCGGCCGCGCGGACCGCCTGGAGGTCCAGCCCCTCGATCCGCTTGAGCAGCTGGGCCTGGGCCAGGCCCAGCTTGGCCTCGGTGTTGCCCGGCTGGTCGGCCAGCACGTTCCGGTACGCCTGGATGGCGCCACCCAGGTCGCCGGCGTCCAGCGCGTCGTGCGCGGCGGACAGCGCCGGGTCCTCCGGCCGCTGCGGGGCGGCGTCGGCCTCGCCCGGGGCGCCCGCGCCACCGGAGATGCCGAAGCGCTGCTCGGCGACCAGGATCAGCTGGTCCAGCACCTTGCGGACGTTGGCGGCGCTCTCCGCGCCCTGGAACAGCGGCACCAGCTGGCCGGCCACCACGGCCATCACGGCCGGGATGCCCTGGATGCCGAACTGCTGGGCGATCAGCTGGTTGGAGTCCACGTCGATCTTGGCGAGCACGAAGCGGCCGGCGTACTCCTCGGCCAGGCCCTCCAGGATCGGGCTGAGCTGCTTGCAGGGCCCGCACCACTCGGCCCAGAAGTCGATGACGACCGGCACCTCGCTGGAGCGCTGGACGACCTCGGTCTCGAAGGTGTCCTCGGTGACGTCGATGACGAGTTCGTAGGCGGGCTGGGGGGCGACTCCGTCCGCTTCGGCGGCGGCCGCCTGGCGGGCCCGCTCGGCCCGGGCCTGCTCGGCCTTCTGGGCGGCCTCTCCAGCCGCCTTCACTGCGGCGAGGTCGACCGCACCGCGCAGGGCGGTGTTGTTGGGACGCGAATTCCGTGGCTGCATGGCACCATCCTCCCCCGTCCGCGCTGCTCGCGGGCACCATCCTCCGGAAAGTCGCCCCGCACGGGCTGCGCGGTGCGGGTTCCCGGCCGGCGCGCCCTTCCCCCGGTAGCCTGAACCGTTCGGCGCGGATCCCCACCCGCACCCGCGCCGCCCCGTCCCACGGGTGCGGCGCCTGGTTGTCACTGCTTTCGCTACAGGTCGTAGCGTAACTGCAGCCGGTGCCCCGGCCGCAAGCCCCACCGGCGCTTCGGGGACGTGACCTGCCCCACTTTCCCGGTCCGCCCGGCTGCCCGAATCGGCGAACGTCGCTACCGTTGCCAGCCCCACCCAAGTTACTTACCAGTAAAGCGCAAGGAGATCCGGTGCCGGCCGCCCAGCCCTCCGTGAGCCCGGACGACGCCGTCCGGGACGGCACCGTCCGGGCCAAGGGCCGCCCGCGCAGCGCCGCCGCCGACCTCGCGATCCTCGACGCCACCCGCGAGGCCCTCGCCGAACTCGGCTGGGGCGGACTGACCATGGGCCACGTCGCCAGCCGCGCCGGGGTCGCCAAGACCACGCTCTACCGCCGCTGGCCCTCCAAGAACGAACTGGTGGTCGACGCCGTCGCCAGCCTCTTCGACGAACTCGTGATGCCCGACCTCGGCAGCCTGCGGGCCGACATCGAGGCCGTGGTGGGCCAGTTCGCCGGCCTGCTGGCCCGCCCCGAGACCCAGACCGCCCTGCTCGCGCTGTTCGCCGAGGGCACCCGCGACCCCCAACTGCGCCGCCGGATCCGGGAGGCGATCGTGGACCCGCAGAAGCGGCTGGTCCGGCAGGGCCGGGCCGCCGCCCAGGCGCGCGGCGAACTCGGGGCGGACGCCTGCGTCGAGTCGGCCCACGAGGAGGTCGACATCATCTTCGACACCATCGCCGGCACCGTCGAACACCGGGTCCTGGTCAGCGGCGAGCCGATCACCCCCGGGTGGACCCGCCGCTTCACCGACCTGCTGCTCGGCCCGCTCACCACGGGCTGAGCGCACGGCGAAGGGGCAACGAGCGCACGGCGAAGACGCAACGAGCGCGCGGCGAACGCACGGCGGGACCGCGAACGAGCGCACCACGAGGCCGCCCCGTACGGGAGTTCCGTACGGGGCGGCCTCGTTCGTCAGCCGGTCAGAACGTCGCGTTCTCCCGGTACGTCCCCCACTCCTCCCGCAGCACGTTGCAGATCTCGCCCAGGGTCGCCTCGGCGCGCACCGCGTCCAGCATCGGCGGGATCATCGACTCGCCCGAGCGCGCCGCCGCCAGCATGGCGTCCAGCCCGGCCCGCACCGCCGCGTCGTCCCGGGCCGCCTTGCGCTCGCCCAGCACTCGCACCTGCTCGCGCTCGACCTCGTGGCTGACCCGCAGGATCTCCAGGTCGGGGGTGACGCTGCGGGGGTGGCAGTTGACGCCGACCACGCGCTTGTCGCCCTTCTCCACCGACTGCTGGTACTGGAAGGCCGCCTCGGCGATCTCGCCGGTGAACCAGCCCTCCTCGATCCCGCGCAGGATGCCGGAGGTGATCGGGCCGATCCCATGGCCCTCGCGGCCCTTGTCCAGGCGGCTCTTGTTCAAGATCTGCCGGAAGATCGCCTCGGCCTGCTGCTCGATCCGGTCGGTGAGCGCCTCGACGTACCAGGAGCCGCCCAGCGGGTCGGCCACATTGGTGATGCCGGTCTCCTCCATCAGCACCTGCTGGGTGCGCAGCGCGATCTCGGCGGCCTGCTCGGAGGGCAGCGCCAGGGTCTCGTCCAGCGCGTTGGTGTGCAGCGAGTTGGTGCCGCCGAGCACCGCGGAGAGCGCCTCGACGGCGGTACGCACCACGTTGTTGTACGGCTGCTGGGCGGTGAGCGAGACGCCCGCGGTCTGGGTGTGGAAGCGCAGCCACTGCGCCTTGTCGGTCTTGGCACCGAAGCGGTCGCGCATCCAGCGGGCCCAGATCCGGCGCGCGGCGCGGAACTTTGCGATCTCCTCGAAGAAGTCCAGGTGCGCGTCGAAGAAGAAGGACAGGCCGGGCGCGAAGACGTCCACGTCGAGGCCGCGGGACAGGCCCAGCTCGACGTAGGCGAAGCCGTCGGCGAGGGTGTACGCCAGCTCCTGCGCGGCCGTCGCCCCGGCCTCGCGGATGTGGTAGCCGGAGACGGACAGCGGCTTGTACGCCGGGATGCCCTGGGCGCAGTGCTCCATCAGGTCGCCGATCAGGCGCAGGTGCGGCTCGGGGGCGAAGAGCCACTCCTTCTGGGCGATGTACTCCTTGAAGATGTCGGTCTGCAGGGTGCCGTTGAGCACCGCCGGGTCCACGCCCTGGCGCTCGGCGGCGACCAGGTACATGCAGAAGATCGGTACGGCCGGGCCGCTGATCGTCATCGAGGTGGTGACCTCGCCGAGCGGGATGCCGGCGAACAGCACCTCCATGTCGGCGGCCGAGTCGATGGCGACGCCGCAGTGGCCGACCTCGCCGAGCGACTTGGGGTCGTCCGAGTCGTAGCCCATCAGGGTCGGCATGTCGAAGGCGACCGAGAGGCCGCCGCCGCCCGCGTCCAGGATCATCCGGTAGCGCTCGTTGGTCTGCTGCGCGTTGCCGAAGCCGGCGAACTGGCGGATGGTCCAGGTGCGGCCGCGGTAGCCGGTGGGGTGCAGGCCGCGGGTGAACGGGTACTCGCCCGGCCAGCCGATCCGCTCGAAGCCCTCGACGGGCTGCCCGGGGGCCGGGCCGTAGACCGGCTCCACCTCGTCACCGGAGAGGGTGGTGAAGTCCGCGTCGCGCTTGCGGGCCTTGTCGTACCGCTGCTGCCAGCGCTGACGACCGCGCTCGATCTCCTCGGCGTCCATGGGCCGAACTCTCCGCTCCGTACGGCCGCCACGGCACCGGGCGGCACAGCTATTAGGACGTCCTACCAATTTACTCGGACGTCCTAGTAGTTGTCGATGGAGGCCCGCCCGGAGAACGGGGGACGGCTGACGAGGGACGGCTGACGAGGGACGGCTGGGGAGAGCCGGGAAACACCGAGGGCGCCCCTCCCCCGACGGGGAAGGGCGCCCTCGCGGTGCGCGTGCGACTCAGACGCCGGCCGGCTGGCGGGCGCCGCCCGCCGGGAGCTGCTCGGCGGCCTCGCGGGCCACCTTGCGCTCGAAGACGAAGGAAAGGAAGGGGATGCAGCCCGCCGCCAGGGTCAGCACCAGCCGGCCGAGCGGCCACTTCAGCTTCTGCCCGAGCATGAAGGTCACCACGAAGTACCCGATGTACAGGTAGCCGTGCAGCATCGCGACGTAGGTGGTCAGGTCCGCGGCGGTGTCGAAGCCGTACTTCGCGACCATGAAGCCGCAGAACACCAGCAGCGCGCAGCCGGTCGCAATGGCCAGGCCGCGGTACCAGCCCAGCAGGGGGGTCGCCTTCATTCTCTTCCTCGCCTCGCTCGGCAGTTTCGGCCGGTTCGCCCGGATCCGCCGGTACGCCCGGATCCGCGCACCGCTCCCATGAGGGTAGCCGCCCTCACGGCCGCTCCCGAGCAGCCCCCTCGCCCGGCTCGGTGAAGTCCCCGGCCGCCACGCGCAGCGGCTTGAGCAGGTCGAACACCTGGCGGCACTGGTCGGGGCCGTACTCCTCCAGCCCGAACTCCATGGCCATCAGCTCCCGGGTGGCCTCCTCGACGACCTCGCGGCCCCGCTCGGTGATCGCGGCGAGCACGCCGCGGCCGTCCAGCGGATTGGGGCGGCGGGCGACCAGTCCGGCCCGCTCCAGCCGGTCGACGGTGTTGGTGACGCTGGTCGGGTGGACCATCAGGCGCTCGCCGATCTTGGACAGCGAGAGCTCCCCGGTCCGGCTGAAGGTCAGCAGCACCAGCGCCTCGTACCGGGCGAAGGTCAGGCCGTACGGCTTGAGCACCGCGTCGACCCGGGAGAGCAGGATCTGATGGGCGCGCATGATCGAGGTGATCGCCGCCATCGAGGGCACGGCGCCCCAACGGCGGGCCCACAGTTCGTCGGCGCGGGCGATCGGATCGAAGTCGAGTGCGAGGGGCTTGGCCACCTCCTTACCGTACCGGCGGACGGGACCTCCGCTACCAGCCGTCCTGATGGCGGACAAGCGCGACACGTGGCGGGAACCCGCCAATCGGACGGCCAGGTCCATACCTGGACATTGCGCCGGTGTGAATGGAAGGCAACGGCCGCCCGGCGCACCGGGGTTGGCCGTCGAACGCCCGAACGCCCCGGTACCAGGCCTCGGTTCGAGTTGAAACCCGCTGAAAGTCCGGGTGGAAGATCCTGGTTTGTCCGTCCGTTCACAATCCTTCTCCTTGGCGGGACTTGGCCAATTCATGAGGAAGACCTGTCATTTGATTTGCTCGATTGTCATGCTTTCCGCCAACCCCGTTCGACCGCCACCACCCCCACCCAACCGGTGGCAGCCGCCTGACCGTTCGGGGTCCTCGCACGTCAGTGCCCGTCCCGCCCCGAAGGTGCCGAACCCGGCCCCCGGGACGCGGCGCGACCGCGCCCACACGCGGTTTCCCGGAAGGACTCGTCCGTGAAGCGAAAGCTCGCCGCAGTCGCCGTACTCTCCGCCACCGCACTGCTCACCGGTGTCGTCCAGGCCGGCGCGGCCCAGGCCGGCCCCGCCCCGCAGGCCCGGAGCACCCAGCAGCTCGCCGACCTGCTGGTCCAGGCGAACGGCCAGGCCGGCAAGGTCGCCCACGCCCTGGCCCTCGGCGGCCAGGAGCAACTGGTGGCCAAGGACGTCGTGGTGGACGCCGACGGCACCCGCCACCTCCGCTACGAGCGCACCCTCGCCGGACTCCCCGTCCTCGGCGGCGACCTGGTCGTGCACCAGAAGGCGGACGGCACCACCACCGCCGTCGACAAGGCCGTCGGCGCCACGCTCGCGCTGCCCAGCCTCACCCCGCAGATCCCCGCGGACAAGGCCGCCGCCCAGGCCACCGGCGCCGTGCAGTCCACCGTCGGCATCACCGTCGACGAGGACGAGGCGCCGCTGACCGAGGTGCACCAGGCCGGCAAGGCCGAGCTGGTCGTCTGGGCCGCCGACGGCAGCCCGCGGCTGGCGTACCGCACCACCGTCGAGGGCCTGCGCGCCGACGGCACCCCGAGCAGCCAGCTGCTGGTCACCGACGCGGCCACCGGCCAGGTGCTCTCCACCCACGAGCAGGTGCAGACCGCCTCCGGCAGCGGCAAGGGCGTCTTCGTCGGCAGCGTCCCGCTGACCACCACCCAGAGCGGCAGCTCCTTCCAGCTGAAGGACGCCACCCGCGGCGGCCAGGCCACCTTCACCCTGAAGAACAAGACCTCCGGCAGCGGCACGCTGGTCGCCAACAGCACGGACAGCTTCGGCAACGGCCTGGTCTCCAACCCGGAGTCGGCCGCCGTGGACGCCCAGTACGGCGCCGCCGCGACCTGGGACTTCTACAAGAACACCTTCGGCCGCAACGGCATCAAGAACGACGGCGTCGGCGCCGTCAGCCGGGTCCACTACGGCTCCAACTACGTCAACGCGTTCTGGAGCGACAGCTGCTTCTGCATGACGTACGGCGACGGCGCCAGCAACACCCACCCGCTCACCGCGCTGGACGTGGCCGGCCACGAGATGAGCCACGGCGTCACCTCCGCCACCGCCGGCCTCAACTACTCGGGCGAGTCCGGCGGCCTCAACGAGGCCACCTCGGACATCTTCGGAACCATGGTCGAGTGGTACGCCAACCTGGCCGCCGACAAGCCGGACTACCTCATCGGCGAGCAGATCAACATCAACGGTGACGGCAAGCCGCTGCGCTACATGGACAAGCCCTCCAAGGACGGCCGCTCGGCCGACTACTGGTCCTCCTCGGTCGGCGGCCTGGACGTCCACTACTCCTCCGGCGTGGCCAACCACTTCTTCTACCTGCTCGCCGAGGGCAGCGGCGCCAAGACCGTCAACGGCGTCAGCTACAACAGCCCGACGTACGACAACTCCACCCTCGCCGGCATCGGCCGGGACAAGGCGGCCGCGATCTGGTACCGCGCGCTGACCACCTACTTCACCTCCACCACCAACTACGCGGCGGCCCGCACCGGCACCCTGAAGGCCGCGGCCGACCTGTACGGCGCCGGCAGCGCCGAGTACAGCGCGGTCGCCGCGACCTGGACCGCCGTGAACGTCAACTGACCCACGGCGGAAGGTGAGCAGGACGCCCGGGGCCCCGTTGGAGGGCAGGCCCCGGGCGTCCGTCCGCGCCCACCGCCGCCCGTCCGCCCCGGCCCCACCCGTAGCGACCCGGCGCCGCCCGGTCCGCCCCGGCTCGTCCGCTGTCAAGCGGCGCCGGTTGGCGGAGTCCCGCCAGCCGGCGTGAACCGGCCGATACCGGACAGCTGGCGGCATCCGAACCATCCGCACCGGCCCTGGCGACTCCTGGCCAATCCGTGCGGGCGCCCTGTCCCTCCCCGAACTCGATTGTCATGCTTATGACCAAGCTCCCGCCCGACGCCCCGCCACCCCCACCCAACCGGCAGGGCGTCAGAAGCCGCACGGGAGCCGCACGTCCGCGCCCTACCGCCCCAACGGCGCCACCCCCGGCGCCCCGGTACGCGGCGCACCCGCAGGCACCCGCGGGTCTCGTGGAAGGAACAGGCCTCCATGAAGCGAAAGTTGACCCTCCCCGCCGTACTCTCCGCCACCGCACTGCTGGCCGGCGTCGTCCAGATCGCCGCCCTGCCCGCCGCCCAGGCGGCCGTCCCCGGCCCGCCGTCGGCCGCCCCGCTCGCGCTGGCCGCCGCACAGACCACCCCGCTCGCGCAGCAACTGGCCCTCGGCAGCCAGGAGCGGCTCGTCGTCAAGGACGCCCTGGTGGACGCCGACGGCACCCGGCACCTGCGCTACGAGCGCACCTACGCCGGCCTGCCGGTCATCGGCGGCGACCTGGTCGTCCACCAGCGCCCGAACGGCTCGGTGGCCTCGGTGGACCGGGCCTTCGACGGCCGACTGACCCTGACCGCCACCACCCCGGACCTCACCGCCGGCCAGGCCGCCGAGCAGGCCACCGCGGCGGTGCGGGCCACCCTCGGCCTGGCCGCCGACGAGGACGAGGCCGCGCTCAGCCGGGTGGACGGCGCCGGGACGGCCGCACTGGTGGTCTGGGCGGCCGACGGCAGCCCGCGGCTGGCGTACCGCACCACCGTCGAGGGCCTGCGCGCCGACGGCACCCCGAGCCGCCAGGAGGTGGTCACCGACGCCGCGACCGGCGCGGTGCTCTCCAGCCAGGAGCAGGTGATGACCGCGACCGGCACCGGCAAGGGCGTCAACGTCGGCACCGTCACCCTGACCACCACCCAGAGCGGCTCGACCTACTCGCTCAAGGACGCCTCCCGGGGCAACCAGTCCACCACGGACCTCAAGGGCGGCACCTCGGGCAGCGGCACGCTGTTCAGCAAGACCAGCAACTCCTGGGGCAACGGCTCGCCGTCCAACCGCGAGTCCGCCGCGGTGGACGCCCAGTTCGGCGCCGCCGCGACCTGGGACTTCTACAAGACCACCTTCGGCCGCAACGGCATCAAGAACAACGGCGTCGGCGCCGCCAGCCGCGTCCACTACAGCACCAACTACGTGAACGCGTTCTGGGACGACTCCTGCTTCTGCATGACGTACGGCGACGGCTCGGGCAACACCCACCCGCTCACCGCCATCGACGTCTCCGGCCACGAGATGAGCCACGGCGTCACCTCCGCCACCGCCGGCCTGATCTACTCGGGCGAGTCCGGCGGCCTCAACGAGGCGACCTCGGACATCTTCGGCACCATGGTCGAGTGGTACGCCAACCTGCCCGCCGACCCGCCGGACTACCTGATCGGCGAGAAGCTCAACATCAACGGCAACGGCACGCCGCTGCGCTACATGGACAAGCCCTCCAAGGACGGCGCCTCGGCCGACTACTGGTCCTCCACGGTCGGCAACAAGGACGTCCACTACTCCTCGGGCGTCGCCAACCACTTCTTCTACCTGCTGTCCGAGGGCAGCGGCGCCAAGACCATCAACGGGGTCAGCTACAACAGCCCGACCTCCAACGGCTCGAAGCTGACCGGCATCGGCCGGAGCAAGGCGGCCGCGATCTGGTACCGCGCGCTGACCGTCTACATGACCTCCACCACCAACTACAAGGCCGCCCGCACCGCGACCCTCAAGGCCGCGGCCGACCTCTACGGCGCGACCGGCGCCGAGTACAAGGCGGTGGGCGCGGCCTGGAGCGGGGTGAACGTCAACTAGCCACTCCCGGTGAGAAACGGCGACAGGCTGCCGCGGCCCTTTGGGAGAGGAGGCCGTGGCAGCCTGTCGACCGTCCGCGCGGAGCCGGGCGGAGGCAGGAGAGGCGGCGGGATCAGGCGGAGGCGGCGGCGGGCCGCAGCTCCCCGCGCTCCTCGCGGCCGAGCATCCGCTCGGCCACGAAGCCGCCGAACGGCAGTACCGAGAGCACGAACAGCAGGACGCCGCGCTTGGCGTCCCACTTCTGCGTCTGCCAGGCCTGGATCCAGAAGACCACGTACAGGATGAACAGGATCCCGTGGACCATGCCCATCACCGGCACGGCGTCGAAGGACGTGGTCCGCTTCAGCACCGAGCAGATCAGCAGCAGGATGAAGGAGATCCCCTCGGGGGCGGAGATCAGGCGCAGGCGGTGGACGGCACTGCTGTTCACGTTGGATACCTCTGTACGGGGGTCGGCGGCGCGGGCGCGCTTGTGAAGCGACTCACAAGCCTTCCGGCCATTATCACCGAGCACATGTCCGAGCCCCGGGCCGGGGGTGGCCACCGTGCCGGATGTCACAGCCGCGCGCCAGAACCCGGCCGGATGCGGCGGAGCGTCGTCCGCACCCCCTATCCTGCTGCCCGCGCGCCCACCGAACCGGGCGCCGACGGCATCGCACACGGGGGTAGCCACCACATGTTCAAGCGCGACTGGGACCGCAGGACCTGCGCGAAGCGCGGCCACATCACCTACCGGCCGACCGAGCCCGAGCTGGCCGGTCGGCTGCACGCAGCCACCGCCCTCGGCGACGCCTGGCGCTGCCTGCGCTGCGGCGACTTCGCACTCGGCGCCCCGCACGGCTCCGGCCCGGCCGCGAACGCGCCGCTGGTGCCGCGCGGCAAGGCGCTGCGGGACCTCTTCATCCTGCGCTTCCTGGCCATCGAGCGGGTACTGCGCGGCGTGATCATCATCCTGATGGCCTGGGGCGTCTGGAAGTTCTCCAACAGCCAGGAGGCGGTCCAGCGGATCTTCGACGAGGACCTCACCGTCTTCAAGCCGGTCGCCGACCACTTCCACTGGGACCTCGACCACGCCCCGATCGTCGAGACGATCCGCAAGACCTTCGGCTACGAGAAGAAGACCCTGCTGATCGTCGCGGGCGCGATGATCGCCTACGCGCTGATCGAGATCGTCGAGGCGGTCGGCCTCTGGCTGGGCCGGCGCTGGGCCGAGTACCTGACCGTGGTCGCCACCGCCGCCTTCCTCCCGCTGGAGGGCTACGAGCTGCACGAGCACGTCAGCGCGGTGAAGATCTGCACGCTCGCCCTGAACATCGCCGCGGTGCTCTGGATCATGCTCTCCAAGCGGCTGTTCGGCCTGCGCGGGGGCGCGGCGGCCTTCGAGGCGGAGCGCCACTCGGCCTCGCTGCTGGAGGTCGAGGAAGCGGCCGGAACGGTCCCGCAGCCCGGCCACGGGGCGCACGCGCGCCACTGAGGTTTGTCCCGAACCGGTAGCAGTTCGTCCACGCCCTCTCCCCCACCACCACCTCGCCGGATAGATTGCGGCCGTGGCACAGTTCAGACTCCAGGGATCACGGGTCCTCGCCGTCGAGTTGGGCGGGGACGCCGTCAAGGCCCGGCACGGCTCGATGGTCGCCTACACCGGCCAGATGACCTTCAAGAAGCTGACCGGCGGCGGGGACGGCCTGCGGGGCATGGTCGCCCGCAGACTCACCGGCGAACGGATGACCGTCATGGAGGTGAAGGGGCAGGGCACCTGCTACTTCGCCGACAAGGCCACCGAGATCAACCTGGTCCGCCTCGACGGGGAGACCCTCTACGTCGAGGCGGACAACCTGCTCTGCACCGAGGCCGGCCTGCACACCGGCACCAGCTTCACCGGGCTGAACGGCGTCTCCTCCGGCAACGGCCTCTTCACCACCAAGGTGGAGGGCCACGGCTGGGCCGCGGTGACCTCCAACGGGCCCGCCGTCATCCTGCGGGTCGGCAAGGACATGCCGCTGCGGGTCGACCCGGGCGCGTACATCGCGCACACCGGCGACCTGCACCGCAGCGTGAAGTCCGGCGCGGGCTGGACCACGGTGATCGGCGAGGGCGGCGGCGAGGCCGTCCAGGTGGAGTTCACCGGCGAGGGCCTGGTGTACGTCCAGCCCTCGGAGAAGGTCACCCTCGGGGGTGACGTCTGATGGGCTTCACCCGGATCAACGGAAAGATGGTCGAGGCCCAGGTGGTGCCCGGCCAGCGGCTGTTCAGTCAGCGCGGGGCGATGCTCGGGTACACCGGCGACGTCCGGTTCACCCCGAACATCACCGGCGGCCAGGGCGGGGTGATGTCGATGATCGGCCGGCGGGTCGCCAACGAGGACACCCCGTTGATGACGGTCGAGGGCCAGGGCCGGGTGATGTTCGGCCACGGCGGCCACCACGTGCACGTGATCGACCTGACCGGCGACACCCTGTTCGTCGAGGCGGACCGGCTGCTCGCCTTCGAGGGCACCCTGCGCCAGTCCACCGTGTTCCTCGGCTCGCAGGGCGGGGTGATGGGCATGGTCCGCGGCCAGGTCAGCGGGCAGGGCCTGTTCACCACCCGGCTGGAGGGCCACGGCGCGGTCGCGGTGATGGCCCACGGCGGCGTCTTCGAACTGCCCATCACCCCCGGCCAGTCGGTGCACGTCGACCCGCAGGCGTACGTGGCGCACCGCGGCGAGGTGCGCAACAAGCTGTCCACCGCGATCGGTTGGCGCGAGATGATCGGCCGCGGCTCGGGCGAGGCGTTCCAGCTGGAGCTGTCCGGGCAGGGCACGGCGTACGTCCAGGCGAGCGAGGAGAAGCTCTGATGTCCCACCCGCCGCAGCCGCCGTACGGGGGGCAGTCGCCGCACGACCAGCCGACCCAGCCGGGCTTCACGGTGCCGCCGGACTACGGCCGTTCCGCGGACCATCCGCCGCCTCCCCCGCCGCCGGCCTACCAGCCGCAGCCGGCGCCCCAGCCGCCGTACGGCCAGCAGCCTCCGTACGACCACCAGCCGTACGACCACCAGCCGTACGCCCAACAGTCCTACGCCCAGGAGCAGTTCGGCGGCGTCCAGGCCCCGCTGCCGACCGCCCACGGCGGCACCGGCCCGGTGGTGTACGACGCGCACACCCTGCCGGTCAACGACAACGTCAACCCGTACGCCTTCGCCGTCGAGCTGAACGGCTCCTACTTCCTGCAGAAGGGCAAGATGGTCGCCTACTACGGCGACATCACCTTCCGCGGCGTCGGCGCCGGAATGGTCGACCGGGTGCTCGGCCAGCACTTCAACTCGCCGCTGCACGCGGCGGACTGGGTGGTCGCCCAGGGCCGCGGCCGGCTGCTGCTGGCCGACCGCGCCTTCGACCTCAACTCCTACGACCTGGACGACGGCAACCTGACCGTCCGCTCCGGCAACCTGCTCGCGTTCGACCCGACGCTGCGGCTCAAGCAGTCGATCATCCCGGGCTTCCTGACCCTGATCGGCACCGGCCGCTTCGTGGCCGCCTCCAACGGGCCGGTGCACTTCGTGGAGCCGCCGGTCCGGGTGGACCCGCAGGCCCTGGTCGGCTGGGCGGACTGCCCGGCGCCGTGCCACCACTACGACCACGACTACCTGCACGGGGTGGTCGGCGGCCTGCGGCGGCTGACCGGCATCGGCGGCGCCTCCGGCGAGGAACACCAGTTCGAGTTCATCGGCGCCGGGCAGGTGCTGGTGCAGTCCAGCGAGAAGCTGATGGCCGAGCGGCCGGTCGGCCGGGTGGACGCCGAGGCGGGCGTCCCGGCCGGCGGGGTGCCGCCCCAGCCGCACGGCGCCGGCCAGCCCAATGCCCCCGGCCTCGGTAACCTGGGCGAACTCGGGCGGCGTTTCGGCCTGTAAACTTGTCCAAGATTGAACTAAATCGGCTATGCTGGGCCCATGGATACGCACACGATCGACACTGCGGACACCCCTCCGCCGCAGCCCGGGGAGGAGACTCCCTGGCTGACCGCCAGGGAGCAGCGGATGTGGCGCGCCCATCTGGAGGTCGCCAAGCTGCTGGACTACCAGCTCAGCCGCGAACTCCAGCCCCACAACCTGGCGATCAACGACTACGAGATCCTGGTCGTGCTCTCCGAGGCGCCCGACCACCGGATGCGGATGACCGACCTCGCGACCGCCACCCTGCAGTCCAAGAGCCGGCTCTCCCACCAGATCACCCGGATGGAGAACGCCGGCCTGGTGCTGCGCCAGGAGTGCCCCGGCGACCGCCGCGGCCTCTACGCCCACCTCACCGAACAGGGCTGGGAGACCATGCAGCGGGTCGCCCCCGACCACGTGCGCAGTGTCCGGGCCCACTTCATCGACCGCTTCACCCCGGAGCAGCTCGACGCCATCTACGAGGCCCTGGCTCCGGTCGCCGACCACCTGCGCGGCCTCCGCGGCCGGTCCTGACCCGACCGGCGGCCCCTACGTCGCCACGACCAGGCCGCGCCCGCGCAGGGCCGCGCGGGCGCGGGCAACGCCGCCGGGCGTGGCGGCGGCCCCGGTGCCGACGCCAACGGTTCTCGCACCCAAGCCCGCACACACACGGCAGATCCCGGGCCGGGGCACCGGATCATGGCACCGCCCGCACTCGAAACAGGACGCCGGCGGGACTGCCCCACGTACGGGCGGCAGCTTGCGTTGCAGGCGATCGCGGAGAATCGCCGCCGGAGAGTGCATCGGCTGCGGCAACCCGGGGAGAAGTGCGACCCTCAGCTCGGCCTCGCTGCTGCCCCGTTCCAGCCACCGGGCGACGAGCGGAGCCAACGTCTGCGCCTCGACCTCGCCGAGGCGCAGGCGCGGTTCGGGCCGGATCACCCGGAACAGCGTCGCCATGGCTGTGCGCGTCGGTTCATCCGGGAGGGTGGGTTCTTCCCCCGGGTCCTTTACGGGAGGAGCGACAGCGCCGCCGGTACCCCGCCCACCGGAAGCCGGGCGGGGGACAACCGGTGACGACTGAGGGGTGTCGAAGACATGGGCCTCGGAACGGACCGTCCCATTGGGCATCCGGACGGTGTCGACCCGGTAGTACCCGGCGTCCTTCAACTCCTTGAGCGCCCGCCGGACGGCGCCCCGCCCCTGCGGACTGCTGTCCGCCATCTGCCGACCGTCCTCGCGCCAACCGTCGGGGCGGGAGAGCAGATCGGCGAGCAGGCCACGGGCGGTGAAACTCAGCCGACGGTCCTGCAACAGGCCGTTGGGAAGCACGGTGAAAGAGCGCGAGTGGGCGCTACGATGAATCTGCATTGGGAGTTGACGCTCCTGGTGCCAGACCCCGGGGTGTTCCACCACCGCCGGGGTCTCCTATGTTCTGTTGATGATGCGGAAAGTAGCACAGCCACTACGCTGAGTGTCAACCGTCCGCACAGCTCCCGCCACTGGTCAGATCCGGCGACCGGTCGCCAAAGGGCGGGCGCGCTCCAGGAGTTCGCGCACCTGGGGGTTGCGACGGTGCGGTCGGGTTGCGGCGAGCATCGCGGGGAAGCGGTCGTCGGCCCTGCCGGACTGGACGGCCGGATAGTCGTCTCGAAGCGGCCCACCAGGTCGGGCCAGCCCGGGATGGTGAGGGCCACCGAGTACAGGCTGGCCGTGAGAACTCCGCGCCGGGATGGGTCCATATCGAGGCTCCCCAGATCGATCAGCCCTGTCGATCAGCCCTGACACCGTATCCGTCGACTCGTCAACGGTGGTAGGCATGTTTCGAAATCCCGCCTCGACAGCGGTGATCGGCCGCTTGAGCCTCCGTGCCAGCGTCTCCAGGACCACTGGCAGGGCCTTCGCGGCCGGTGAAGTACCGCCGAGCCAGTGTGAGACGGCCGAGGCGTCGTACTTGAGTCGCTGCCCGGTCTCAGTGCCGGTGCGATTGACCGCTCGCGCCAACTCGCTGTTGCCCCAGGCGGCTTCGGCTATCAGCGAAGCACGTCTGCGGTTCGGTTCACGGTCGGATCACACGACAGTTCCCCCTTGCGGGCAGGTTTCAAGGGTTTCGACTTCCCGATTTGTTTCGCCCCGCCGCGATCTATATCGCGGCGGGGCGGTGAAACAAATGAAATCAGCACGCGACGCCCTCGCTCCTCTGCGTAGAGGGCCGGAGGTGCCGAATAGCCCCGTTGCCGCTTCGGTAAAACCGAAGCGGCAACGGCTACAGAGTTCAGGCGGATTTGTTGATCGGCGCTCGCTTCGGCGAGCCGCCCGATAGTCCTGAGAAGCCACTCAGCTCGCGGTCAGCCCCGCCACCAGCTCGTCGGCCGCGCCGTACGGGTCCAGCTCGCCGCTGACCACCCGCTCGGCCAGGCCGGCCAGGTGGCGGTCCCCCGAGAGGTCGCCGATCCGGGCGCGCAGCTCGGCCAGCGCGATCGCCTCGATCTCCTGGGCGGCCCGGCGCCGGCGGCGCGCCGCCAGTTCGCCGTGCTCCTCCAGCCAGGCGCGGTGCTTCTCCAGCGCCTCGACCAGCTCGTCCACGCCCTCGCCGCGCGCCGCGACGGTCTTGACGATCGGCGGGCGCCAGTCCCCCGGATCGCGGGCCTCGCCGAGGCCCAGCATGTGGTTGAGCTCCCGGGCGGTCGCCTCCGCGCCGTCCCGGTCGGCCTTGTTGACCACGAAGACGTCGCCGATCTCCAGGATGCCCGCCTTGGCGGCCTGGATGCCGTCGCCCATCCCGGGGGCCAGCAGTACCACGGCGGTGTCCGCCTGGGCGGCGACCTCGACCTCGGACTGGCCCACGCCGACGGTCTCCACCAGGATCACCTCGCAGCCGGCCGCGTCCAGCACCCGCAGCGCCTGCGGCGCCGCCCAGGACAGCCCGCCCAGGTGCCCACGGGTGGCCATCGAGCGGATGAACACCTCCGGGTCGGTCGCGTGGTCCTGCATCCGGACCCGGTCGCCCAGCAGCGCCCCGCCGGAGAACGGCGAGGACGGGTCGACGGCCAGCACCCCGACCCGCTTGCCGAGCCGCCGGTAGGCGGAGACCAGCGCCGAGGTGGAGGTCGACTTGCCGACCCCGGGCGAGCCGGTCAGGCCCACCGTGTACGCCTGCCCGGTGTACGGCGCGAGCGCGGCCATCGCCTCCCGCAACTGCGGGGCCGCGTTCTCGACCAGCGTGATCAGCCGGGCGACCGCCCGCGGCCGGCCCTCCCGCGCCTGCTCGACCAGCGTGGCGACATCGATCATCGGGATCTCCTTGCACAGATGCCGGCGGTTGTCGGCAGCTGCCCGTGGGGCAGATGCCGAAGGGGCTGCGGACCACTCGTGGCGGTCCGCAGCCCCGGGGTCGGGACGGAGCAGATCAGGCCTTCGGCACGCGCACGATCAGCGCGTCGCCCTGGCCGCCGCCGCCGCACAGCGCGGCCGCGCCGACCCCGCCGCCGCGGCGCTGCAGCTCCAGCGCCAGGGTCAGCACCACGCGGGCGCCGGACATGCCGATCGGGTGGCCGAGCGCGATCGCGCCGCCGTTGACGTTGACGATGTCGGCGGAGACCCCGAGGTCCTTCATCGACTGGTGGGCGACGGCCGCGAAGGCCTCGTTGATCTCGATCAGGTCGAGGTCGGAGACCTCCAGGCCCTCCTTGCCCAGCGCGTGCTTGATCGCGTTGGACGGCTGCGACTGCAGCGAGTTGTCCGGGCCGGCCACGTTTCCGTGGGCGCCGATCTCGGCGATCCAGGTCAGGCCCAGCTCCTCGGCCTTGGCCTTGCTCATCACGACGACCGCGGCGGCACCGTCGGAGATCTGCGAGGAGGTGCCGGCGGTGATCGTGCCGTCCTTGGTGAAGGCCGGGCGCAGCTTGGCCAGGCCCTCGACGGTGGTGTCGGCGCGGATGCCCTCGTCCTGGCTGAACAGCACCGGCTCGCCCTTGCGCTGCGGGATGGCGACCGGGACGATCTCGGCCTCGAAGACGCCGTCGGCCTGCGCCTTGGCGGCCCGCTGGTGGGAGGCGGCGGCGATCTCGTCCTGCACCTCGCGCGGGATGCCCAGGCGGGTGTTGTGCTTCTCGGTGGACTCGCCCATCGGGATGTTCTCGTAGGCGTCGGTCAGGCCGTCGTGGGCCATCGCGTCGAGCACCTCGACCGCACCGTACTTGTAGCCCTCGCGGGACTTCGGCAGCAGGTGCGGGGCGTTGGTCATGGACTCCTGGCCGCCGGCCACCACGATGTCGAACTCACCGGCCCGGATCAGCTGGTCGGCCAGCGCGATGGCGTCCAGGCCGGAGAGGCAGACCTTGTTGATGGTCAGCGCCGGGACGTTCATCGGGATGCCGGCCTTGACGGCCGCCTGGCGGGCCGGGATCTGGCCGGCGCCGGCCTGCAGCACCTGGCCCATGATCACGTACTGGACCTGCTCACCCGTGATGCCGGCCCGCTCCAGCGCGCCCTTGATCGCGAAGCCGCCGAGGTCGGCACCGGAGAAGCCCTTGAGGGAGCCGAGCAGGCGACCCATCGGGGTCCGTGCACCGGCAACGATCACTGAGGTGGTGTTGGTCATGGGACGGGCCCCTTCGCACGTCGTGGCCAGGTGAGGATGCGCTCAGGGTACTGACCCGTTTTCCGCCCGTCACCGGAGCGACGGTGTGATCGAGCGCACTGGCACCTTCCAGTCAACACCGTGTCAACACGGTCAGGGTGAACGTCCGGGTGAAAGCCGGTGTGTGAGCAGGCTCGCACCTCCGGCACTGGCGCCGGCTCCGGACCGTACGCTGCACTGGGTGCCACTTTCCGTCCACCGCCCTGGAGGTCACCGTGCTGACCCGAATCGACCACATCGGCATCGCCTGCCGGGACCTCGACAAGACGGTCGAGTTCTACCGCGCCACCTACGGCTTCGAGGTGTTCCACAGCGAGGTCAACGAGGAGCAGGGCGTCCGCGAGGCGATGCTCCGGATCAACGGGACGGACGACGGCGGCGCCTCGTACCTCCAGCTGCTGGAGCCCACCCGCCCGGACTCCACCGTCGCCAAGTGGCTGGAGAAGAACGGCGAGGGCGTGCACCACATCGCCTTCGGCACCGCCGACGTGGACGGTGACGCCGAGGCGATCCGCGGCAAGGGCGTGCGGGTCCTGTACGACGAGCCGCGGATCGGCTCGATGGGCTCCCGGATCACCTTCCTGCACCCGAAGGACTGCGGCGGCGTGCTGACCGAGCTGGTCACCTCGGCCCTGCCGGGCGGGCCCGAAGAGCACTGAAACCACCCCGGTGGGCCGCCCGCCCCGGGCGGCGCACCGGATTCGGCCCCTAGCGACCCGTCAGTAACGTGGTCCGACAGCCGGAAAACCCCTACGCGGCCATTCCCCCGTGGTGCGCTCCCACTACAATGCCCAGGTGCGCGAAGACTCCGGGGGACGGAGACGACGGGCACGGCCGATGACAGGCCCGTCCGCCCTCCGGTGGTCGGCCCGTCGCAGGGGAGTCCAGTACGCGGGCACGGCTGCACAGTCGCAAGACGGATCTGTCACCATTCTCCACAGGCAAGAGTTCGCCCAGGAGTCCACCCGGACGGGGGAACGCGGCACACCCGCGCTCCCGTGGCCAGGATTCCGACGACCGCGGCGGACGCCCCCGGCTTGACACGGGGTCGTCCGGTGGCTGCGGATGCAAGGACCAGTCGGACCGGCTCCCGCTACACGGGAACCCCGGACCGGCCGGGTCGAGGACGCAACCAGGAGATGGATGGGACCGCGGAGTGCGGGGCAACGACCGCTACGAGGTTGACGATCACCTCTCCCAGTTCGAGGCCGAGATGGGTCGGACTCGGAAGGAGCGGGACAAGGCAGTCGAGCATGCCGAGGACCTCGCCTACCAGGTGGAGGTGCTCCGGGCCAAGCTGCACGAGTCCCGGCGCATGCTTGCCCAGCCGCGCGCCTTCGACGCCGTCTCCGGCCAGGCCGAGCAGATGCTCCGGACCGCCGAGATGCAGGCCCAGCAACTGCGCGCCGACGCCGAGCGCCAGCTGCGCGACTCCCAGGCCGCCACCCAGCGGATCATGGCCGAGGCGGCCGAGCGCACCGCCCGGCTGGAGGCCGAGCTCACCGCCCGCCGCCGCCAGCTGGAGGACGAGCTCGCCGAGCTGCGCCGCTCCGCCGAGCAGCACGTCAACGGCTGGGCCGAGCAGACCCGGGCCGGCTCCGAGCAGGAGGCCCAGCGCCTGCTGCAGGACGCCCGCGCCGAGGCCGAGCGGATGGTCGCCGCGGCCCGCGCCGAGGCCGCCGCCCTCTCCGACCACGCCCGCGCCCAGACCGCCGCCGACGTGGACGCCGCCCGCGGCGAGGCCCAGGCCGCCGCCGAGGCCGCCCTGCAGAAGGCCCAGAACGACGCCGAGCGACTGCTGCGCGCCGCCTCCGAGCACGCCCAGCAGGCCGGCGCCCAGGCCGCCGCCGACGTGGACGCGGCCCGCGGTCAGGCCCAGCAGGAGCTGGCCGCCGCCCATGCCGCCGCCGAGCAGCAGCTGGCCGCCGCGCAGGCCGAGATCGGCCGGCTGAAGGAGCAGGCCGCCGCCGAGCAGGCCCGCGCCGAGCAGCAGCTCGGCGCCGCGAAGACCGAGATAGAGCGGCTGCGCGCCGAGGCGATCGCCGAGGCCGAGCGCACCCGCCGGGAGGCCACCGAACTCCGCGCCCAGGCCGAGCAGGCCGCCGAGCAGCTCCAGGCCGACGCCGAGGCCGCCGCCGTGCGCAAGGTCGCCGACGGCGAGGCCGCCACCGAGCAGCGTTCGCAGACCGCCCGGGCCGAGATCGCCCGACTGGTCGCCCAGGCCACCAAGGAGTCCGAGGCGATCCGCGCCGAGGCTGAGGCCGTCCGGGCCGAGGCGGCCACCAGGCAGGCCGAGGCGGACGCCGCCAAGGCCGCCGCCGCCGAGGAGAGCGAGCGGCTGCGGGCCACCGCCGAGTCGGTCGCCGCCCAGCTGAAGGCCGAGGCCGAGGCCGCGATCGCCGAGCTGCGCGCCCAGGCCGACCGGGAGGTGGCGGAGCTGCGGGCCCAGGCCGCCGCCGACGCCCAGCGACTGCGCGGCGAGGCCGAGGAGCAGGGCCGGGCGGCCGGCGCCAAGGACGCCACCGTCCACCTCGCCAAGGCCGCCAAGACCGCCGAGGAGGTGCTCGGCCGGGCCAACCAGGACGCCGAGGCCGCCCGCGGCGAGGCCGCCGCCGAGGCCGAGCGGATCCGGGCCGAGGCGCACGCCGAGGCCCAGCGACTGCGCGAGCAGGCCCAGGCCGCCGTGGAGCAGGCCCAGAACGCCGCCCTGGACGACGCCGCCGCGATCCGCGAGCGGATCGAGCAGATGCAGGACGAGGCGGCCCGGCTGCGCGCCGAGGCCGAGGAGCTGCGCGCCCAGGCCGCCGCCGAGGCCGACCGGGTCCGGAGCGAGGCCCGCCGCCAGGCCGTCCTGCAGATCGAGGAGTCGGCGAAGAACGCCGAGGAGCTGCTCACCAGGGCCAAGGCCGACGCGGACGAGCTGCGCGCGGGTGCCGCCGGGGAGATCGAGCGGCTGCGCGAGCAGGCCCAGGAACAGGCCGCCGAGACCCAGGGCCGGGCCGAGCAGACCCTGGCCCGGGCCCGCGCCGAGGCCGCGAAGATCACCTCCGCGGCCGAGCAGCAGGGCCAGGACGCCCTGTCCGCCGCCAAGGCCGCGGCCGCCGAGAACCGCACCGCCGCCGAGCGCGAGACCGCCGAACTCCGGCGCGAAGCCGCCGAGTTCGACCAGCGGGTGCGCTCCGAGGCGACCGCCGCCGCCGAGGCCGTCACGACCGAGGCGCAGGCCGAGGCGAACGCCGTCCGGGACGCCGCGGTCGCCGACGCCGAGCGGGTGCGCTCCGAGGCCGACGCCGAGGCCGCCCGGACCAGGGCCGAGGCCGAGGCCGCCGCCGACGCGCTGCGCGGGGAGAGCCGGCGCGAGCACGAGGAGGCCGCCGCCGGGCTGCAGCGCGAGCGCGAGGAGACCGCCGAGCAGCTGGCCGCCGCCCGGACCGCCCGCGAGCAGGCCGAGCAGGCCGCCGCCGAGCTGACCGAGCGCACGGCGCGGGAGACCGCCGAGGTCCGCGAGGCCGCCGAGGCGTACGCCGGTCGCGTCCGCACCGAGGCCGAGCAGGCCGCCGTCGAGCTCACCGAGCGCACCGCCGCCGAGACGACCGCCCAGCGCACCGACGCCGAGGCCTACGCCGACCGCGTCCGCACCGAGGCCGAGCAGGCCGCCGCCGAGCTGCGCGCCCTCACCCAGCGGGAGACCGCCCAGCACCGCGAGAGCGCCGAGGCGTACGCCGACCGCGTCCGCACCGAGGCCGAGCAGCACGCCACGGAGCTGCGCACCGAGGCCGAGCAGTACGCCGTCGACCGCCGCACCGAGGCCGACGAGCTGCTGGAGCAGGCCGGCGCCGCCGCCGAGCAGCGCCGGACGGAGGCCGCAGAGGACGCCAAGGCCACCCGGGAGAAGGCCGCCGCCGAGCTGGCACTGGCCACCGAGCAGGCCGAGACGGTCCGGGCCGAGGCCGGCCGGGAGCTGTCCGAGGCCCGCGCCACCGCCGAGGCCGTCCGCGCCGAGGCCGCCGCCGAGCTGGAGCAGGCACGCGCCGATGGCGAGGATGTGGTGGCCGCCGCCCGCGCCGAGGGCGCCGAGCTGATCGCCGCCGCCGAGGAGGAGGCCGCCGAGGTCCGCCAGGCGGTGGCCGGCCTGCACGAGGCCGCCGCCGAGCAGATCGCCGCGCTGCGGGCCACCGCCGAGCAGGAGGCCGCGGACACCCGCGCCCGGGCCGAGCAGGACGCCGCCGAGCTCACCGAGCGCACGGCGCGGGAGACCGCCGAGGTGCGCGGGCTCGCCGAGGCGTACGCCGCCGAGGTCCGCGAGCTCGCCGACCGCGAGACCGCCGAGCAGCGCGAGTCCGCCGACCGCTACGCCGCCGAGGTGCGCGAGCTCGCCGACCGCGAGACCGCCGACCTGCGGGCCCGGACCGAGGCCGAGACCGCCGCCCTGCGCGAGCAGACCGAGCTGGAGCTCACCGCCGAGCAGGAGGCCGCCGAGGCAGAACTCGGCCGCCGCCGGGCCGAGGCCCAGGCCTACGACGAGCAGCTGCGCTCCGACGCCGAGGCCGAGCTGCGGGCCGCCCAGGAGGCCGCCGAGCAGCAGCGCGCGGACGCCGAGGCGCAGGCCGCCCGTACGGTGGCCGAGGCCGAGGCCCAGGCCCTCCGGACGGTCACCGACGCCGAGGAGCTGGCCGCCGTACTGCGCGCCGAGGCCGAGGAGTACGCCCTCGCCACCCGCACCCTGGCCGACGAGTACGACACCGCCGCCCACGCCCGCGCGGACGTCTACGACGCGGAGACCCGGGAGGCCGCCGAGCAGTTCGACAAGGCCACCCGCGACCGGGCCACGGCCGTCCTGGAGAAGGCCTTCGCGGACGCCGAGTCGCTCGGCGAGGACGCCCAGACCACCGCGCTGGCCACCACCGCCGCCGCCGAGGAGCAGGCGGACGCGATGGTCGCGGCCGCCCGCAAGGAGGCCGACCGGCTGGTCGCGGCCGGCGAGGCGGCCGGTCAGGCCGCGGTCGAGAAGGGCCGTTCCGACGCCGACGCGCTGCTCGCCGAGGCCCGCCGGGACGCCACCGCGATCCGCGAGCGCGCCGAGGAGCTGCGCGAGCGCACCGACGCCGAGGTGGAGGCGCTGCACGAGCGGGCCCGCAAGGAGAACGCGGCGGCCATGAAGTCGGCCGGCGAGCGGGTGGACGCGCTGGTGACGGCCGCCCAGGAGCAGCTGACCGAGGCCGAGGAGCAGGCGGTGGCCACCGTCGCCGAGGCCGAGGACCGCGCCGCCGCCCTGGTCGCGGCCGCCGAGGAGCGGGCCGGCGAGCTCACCTCGGAGGCCTCCGCGGAGGCCAGCAAGGTCCGGCTGTCCGCCGTCCGCAAGGCGGAGGGCCTGCTCAAGGAGGCGGAGACCAAGCTCGCCAACTCCACCGACCGGGCCGAGTCGCTGATCGAGAAGGCCGAGGCCAAGCTGCGCGCGGCCGAGGCGGAGGCCGAGGAGCGGCTGGACGGCGCGGCCACCGAGGCGGAGAAGCGGCTGCGCGACGCCGACCGCACCGCGGACGAGCAGGTCGAGCTGGCCAAGGCGGAGGCCGAGCGGCTGGTCGCCGAGGCGAAGGCCGAGGCCAAGCGGGTCACCGACGAGGGCCGGCGGGAGCTGGACGAGCTGGTGCGCCGCCGCAAGGACATCAACACCGAGATCTCCAGGGTCCAGGACGTGCTCTCGGCGCTGGAAGCGTTCGAGGCACCGTCACCGGTCGCCCAGGCCAACGGGGGAAGCAACAGCAAGAAGGACGGGGGCGCCAAGGCCGGTGCCGGAGTCGGCTCCCCCCGGTCGGGTGGCAATCGTTCCAAGAACGCACCACCCGATTGAGCGGACATTGACGGTCATTGTCCGTGAGAGAACGGCATTTCGCCGTCGACACTCCGGTACCGTGTCAGGATTCCCTCAACCACCTCAGCGGTTTGACGACAGGAAGCCCAGAGTCCCATGAGCGACAGTCACTCCCCTCACGGCTTCGACCTGGTGCGCCGTGGGTACGAGCGCGCCCAGGTCGACGAGCGGATCACCAAGCTGGTGGCCGATCGTGACAGCGCACTGACCCGGATCAGTGCGCTCGAGAAGCGCATCGAGGAGCTCCACCTGGAGACCCAGACCGCGCAGGCGGCGGTCGCCGAGCAGGAGCCCTCCTACGCCGGGCTCGGCGCCCGGGTCGAGAAGATCCTGCGGCTCGCCGAGGAGGAGGCCAAGGACCTGCGCGACGAGGCGCACCGCGCCTCCGAGCAGCACCGCGAGCTGGCCGAGGCCGCCGCCCAGCAGGTCCGCACCGAGGCCGAGAACTACGCCAAGGACCGCAAGGCCAAGGCGGAGGACGAGGGCCTGCGGATCGTCGACAAGGCGAAGAGCGACTCCGCCCAGCTGCGCGCCGAGGCCAACAAGGACGCCCAGAACAAGCGTGAGGAGGCGGACGCCCTCTTCGAGGAGACCCGCACCAAGGCCGCCCAGGCCGCGCTGGAGTTCGAGACGAACCTGGCCAAGCGCCGGGAGCAGTCCGAGCGCGACCTGGCCGCCCGTCAGGCCAAGGCCGAGAAGCGCCTCGCCGAGATCGAGCACCGGGCCGAGCAGCTGCGCCTGGAGGCCGAGAAGCTGCGCACCGACGCCGAGCGCCGGGCCCGCCAGACCGTCGAGACGGCCCAGCGCCAGTCCGAGGACATCGTGGCGGACGCCAACGCCAAGGCGGACCGCATCCGCAGCGAATCCGAGCGCGAGCTGGCGGCGCTGACCAACCGCCGCGACAGCATCAACGCCCAGCTGACCAACGTCCGCGAGATGCTGGCGACGCTGACCGGCGCGGCCGTGGCCGCCGCCTCGCTGCCGAACGACGACACCATGGGCGTGCCCGCCCAGCAGTCGCGCTGACGCAGCCGCAGCCGTAACCGCGGACGCCGTCACGGACAGGCCCTCACCCCGGCGGGTGAGGGCCTGTCGCGCGTCGCGGTGTCACTACCTCGGGTAGGCCCCGTCGGGCCGCTGGTGCCCGCTGCTGAGCTGGTTCCCCTCGTCGTCCGAGACGGTGCCGAACCAGGAGGTGCACCAGACCGACACCGAGTCGGGCCAGTACTGCACCTCGAACGGGTGCCCGGATCCGTAGTCGCCGTACGAGGTGACGATGAAGGTCTCGCCGGGGCGCATCCAGTAGTCCTCGCCGAGCGGCTCCAGGGTCAGCTCCACCAGTCCCTCGCCGCGGTTGGTCACCGGCATCCGGCCGGTCACCTCCAGTGCGGAGAAGTCCCAGCCCGCCGCGTCCGGGCTCATCCGGCCGCCACCCGGAGGAGAAGCCGGCGGACGGCGGCGTCGAACGCCCCCGGGGACTCCAAGGCGCTCAGGTGGCCCACGCCGGGGACGACGATCAGCTCGGCGTCCGGGCGGGTCCGGGCCATCAGCTCGACCTCCTCCAGCGGCACCAGGGCGTCCAGGGCGCCCGCCAGGAGCGAGACCGGCACCCGGAGCCCGGCCAGGACGTCCAGCGCGTCGGGGCGGGCCGCCATCGCCCGCTGGGCCCAGGCGACCGCGGCCGGCGACGCCGCGGCCACCATCGTCTCCACCCGCTCCACCAGGTGCTGCGAGTCGGGCCCGAGCTGCCCGGCCGCCACCCGCTCGTCCAGCAGCAGCCGGACGCTGTCCCGGGCGGTGACGGCGGCGGCGATCCGCTCCCGGTTGCCCCGGACGGCGTCGGTGTCGGCGGTGGCGCGGGTGTTGGCCAGCAGCAGGCCGGACAGCCGGTCCGGGTGCCGGCGGGCGAAGGCGAGCGCCACGTAGCCGCCCATGGAGAGCCCGCCGACCACCGCGCGGTCGATCCCGGCCGCGTCCAGCAGCAGCGCCAGGTCGTCCGCGACGAGGTCCAGCGAGGGCTCGTCGGTGCCCAGTTCGGTGCCGCCGAAGCCCCGCTGGTCGGGGGCGAGCACCCGGACCTCGTCCCCGCCGAGGCCGGGCAGCGCGTCCAGCTGGGCGGACCACATCGAGGAGTTCAACGGGAAGGCGTGCAGCAGCACGAGGGGTGTTCCGGTACCGCTCTCACGAACGGAAACTGCCGAGGGGAGCTCGCTCATGCGCCCACCTCGCTACGCTCGGCAGGGGCATTCGCCAACGCGCACCTCACATCGATTCGCTCGCTCTGCTCGCTCATGCCGCCCACCGTATTCCGGTGCGCCCGGTGAGCCCACTCAGCGGGCCCACTCGACGGGCCACGCCATCCGCTTTGTCCTAGCCTGACAGAGAGTAAGGGAGCGCGAATGATCGAGTTGCACGACCTGACAAAACGTTACGGCAAGACTCTCGCGGTGGACCGGCTGAGCTTCTCGGTCCCCCAGGGCGTGGTCACCGGCTTCCTCGGCCCCAACGGCGCGGGAAAGTCCACCACCATGCGCATGATCCTCGACCTGGACCGCCCGACCAGCGGCCGGGTCACCATCGACGGCAAGCGCTACGGGCAGCTCAGCGAGCCGCTCAAGTACATCGGCGCCCTGCTGGAGGCCAAGGCCGTCCACCCCGGCCGCACCGCCCGCGACCACCTGCTCTGGCTCGCCCAGAGCAACCGGATCCCCGAGCGCCGGGTCGACGAGGTGCTCGCCCTGGTCGGCCTCACCCCGGTCGCCCGCAAGCGGGCCCGCGGCTTCTCGCTCGGCATGGGCCAGCGCCTGGGCATCGCCTCCGCGCTGCTCGGCGACCCGGAGATCGTCATGTTCGACGAGCCGGTCAACGGCCTGGACCCGGAGGGCATCCTCTGGATCCGCAACCTGATGAAGCGCCTCGCCGGCGAGGGCCGGACGGTCTTCGTCTCCTCCCACCTGATGAGCGAGATGGCCGTCACCGCCGACCACCTGGTGGTCATCGGCAAGGGCCGGCTGCTCGCCGACCTGCCGATGCCGGAGTTCATCCGGCGCAACTCCCGCTCCGCCGTACGGATGCGCACCCCCCACCCCGAGCGCCTGCTCGACGTCCTGGCCGACGCCGGCGTGCGGCACGAACCGGGCCCGGGCGGCTCCTACGAGGTGGTCGACGGCGACATCGCCCGGCTCGGCGAACTGGTCGCCGAGCACGGCGTGGTGCTGCACGAACTCAGCCCGCAGCAGGCCTCGTTGGAGGAGGCGTTCATGCAGATGACCGCGGACTCGGTGGAGTACCACGCGGGCGACGGCCCGGGCCAGGACCCGGCCGGCTCACCCGGCGTCTGGGGCGCGGGCTGGAAGGCGGACGGCACCCGGCCGACCGCGGCGGCGCGGCAGGAGGAGAACTGAGATGACGTCCTTCCCGGCGATCCTGCGCTCCGAGTGGACGAAGATCCGCAGCGTCCGCTCCACCGTCTGGACGCTCGCGCTGGCCTTCGTGGTCACCGTCGGCATCGGCGCGCTGCTGTCCCTGCTCACCAACAACAACTTCACCGAGTTCAGACGCCACCAGGAGACCCCGTTCGACGCCACCGGCACGGCGTTCTCCGGCATCATGCTCGGCGAACTGGCCATCATCGTCTTCGGCGTGCTGGCGATCGGCAACGAGTACAGCAGCGGCATGATCCGGGTCACCCTGGCCGCCGTCCCCCAGCGCGGCACCCTGTTGGCCGGCAAGGCGCTGGTGCTCGGCGGGTTGGCCTTCCTGGTCTCGCTGGTGACCGCCTTCGTCACCTTCTTCGTCGGCCAGGCGCTGCTCGGCCCGCACTCCACCACCCTGAGCGAGCCGAACGTGCTGCGCGCGGTGCTCGGCGCCGCGCTGTACCTGACGATGCTCTGCCTGTTCTCGGCCGGCGTCACCGCCATGCTGCACAACCAGACGCTCGCGCTCGGCGTGCTGGTGCCGTTCTTCTTCCTGCTCTCGCCGATCCTCTCGGCAGTGCCGAAGGTCAAGACCCTGGCCCACTACTTCCCCGACTACGCGGGCTCCCGGATGCTCCTGGTGTACGAGCAGAACGGCCAGCCGTACGGGCCGTGGGCGGGTTTCACGATCTGCCTGGCCTGGACCCTGGCAGCGCTGATCGGCGGCGCGCTGGTGCTCAAGAACCGCGACGCGTAGGGCCCGTCCGGGAGGGGAGTCCGGCTTCAGTAGCGCGGAGCGCCGCGGCCTCGCAGGACGTTGGAGGCCCGGCGCTCCCGCGCTCCCCAGCACGCGCGGTGCCAGTGCCGCCGGTCGTCCACACCGCCACCGTGCATCGGCCAGGCCACCACGTGGCCGACCCCCGGCGGGATCTCCTGGTCGCAGCCCGGGCAGCGGTAGAAGCGCCCCGCGGTGCCGGCGACCGTCTGCACCACCCAGTCGTCGCCCTGGTAGCTCTCGGTACGGCGCAGCGATCCGCCGAGCGCGGCGGCGGCCGGTTCGGCGCTCTCGCGGGGGGCGTCGCTCTTGATCCGGTTGCGGCGGGGCACGGCGGACTGCCTCTCTTCCGGGGGGCTTGAGTTCGTTCCAGCCTACGGGTGTCAAACCCTTTTACCGGCCCCTATCACGGCGTCGGCCGACCGTCCGGCCTTTTTGCCGAGATCCACCCGGTCATCGGGGAAATTCGGGGTTCCGCGTGCCATTGGCACATGACATCGGATACCCACGAATGGACAGGCGGGGCCCGCAGACCCTGCGTGCACCCGAGGAGGCCCCCAGGATGACCAAGACCAGCCCCCGCGCCGAGACCCGCCGGCCCGTCGGCGTGCGCCCACCCGCCCCCGGCCCGACGCTCACCTCCGTACCGCCGCTGACCGCCGCCACGGGCGAACCGCTGACCGCCGCGCAGCGCAACGGCGCACTGCCGCCGGACACCGCCCCGGTACGGGTCGGCGCGTTCCTGTTGTCCGCCCAGTTCCCCGGGCAGAGCCACGGCGAGGCGCTGGAGCGCACCGTCCGGGCCACCGTCGAGGCCGAACGCGCGGGCCTGGACAGCGTCTGGCTGGCCGAGCACCACTTCGTCCCGTACGGGGTCTGCCCCAACGCCGCGACCCTGGCCGCACTGCTGCTCGGGCGCACCCACCGGATCGGCATCGGCACGGCGGTCAGCGTGCTCTCCACCAGCCACCCGGTGGCGCTCGGCGAGCAGGCCGCGCTGCTCCACCTCACCTCCGGCGGGCGCTTCACGCTCGGGGTGGGCCGCGGCGGGCCGTGGATCGACCTGGAGGTGTTCGGCGCCGGCGTGGACGCCTTCGAGAACGGCTTCCCGGAGCGGCTGGACCTGCTGCTGCGCTGGCTGCGCGGCTCCCGGGTGGGCGCGGACGGACCGCAGTTCGCCTTCCCCGAGGTGGCGGTGGTGCCGCAGGCCACCGAATCGCCGCGCCGCCCGGGCCTGAGCAGTTGGCTCGGCCTGGACGAGCCGACCGGCCCGGTGCGCTTCCCGCGCCAGCGCCAGGACACCGACGGCCTGGCCGAGGAACTCACCGCCGCCGGACGGCCGGTGGCCGGCCCGCCGGTGGTGGTCGCCTGCACCTCCCCGGGCGGGGTGAAGCTGGCCGCCGAGCGCGGGCTGCCGATGCTGCTCGGCATGCACTCCGGCGACGACGACAAGCTGCGGATGCTGGAGCTCTACCGCGCCGCCTGGCTGGCCGCCGGACGCGGCGAGGAGCAGCTGCGCCGGGTGACCCGCCAGCACGTCGCGGCCGGCGTGGCCCAGGTGGACGACCGCGCCTCGGCCGCCCGCGCCACCCTGCTGAACGCGATGCCCGGCTGGTTCGAGTACGGGCTGGGCGCCCACCGCACCGTGGACGGCCGCGAACGCAAGATGCGCGACCCGCACCAGTACACCGAACTGCTCTGCGACCTGCACGCGGTGGGCACTCCGAGGCAGTGCGCCGACCGGCTGCTGGCCACCGCCGAGCGCACCGGCATCCGGCGGTTCGCCCTGCTCGCGGAGGGCAGCGGCGACCGCGAGACGACCCTGCACAACATCGCCCGACTCGGCTCCGAGGTGCTGCCGCAGCTGAGTTGACCCCGGCCCGGACCGCCGCCCTCCCCCCGCACCGGGGGACGGGGGCGGCCGGCACCGGCCGGGTCAGCAGTCCCGCAGCTCCTCGGACTGGTTGAGCAGCTGCTCCCGGACGGAGGTGAAGCGGCCGTACCGCGCCTCGTTGGCCTCGGACGGCAGGAACACCGCCACCCGGTGACAGTTCTGGAACGCCAGCCGGACGCCGAAGTGGCGCTGCAGGGCGCCCCGGATGGCATCGCTGGCCAGGGCACGCAGCAGCTGGCCGCGGGCCTGCTCGCTGGGCGGCGGCACCTGGTTGTCGGCGAAGTCGGTGCCGTCGACCTTCGCCTGGGCCACCAGGGAGCTGATCAGGTCCCAGGCGTACGGCAACGAGACGCGGACGCAGTCGACGAATTCCCGCTCGTCGACCTCGCCCCGCTCGGCCTTTTCCAGCAGGGCCGGTGAGACGTCGAGCGACATGGATTCTCCTCTCGCGGTCCACCCGCGGCGGCGCCCGGGTGGTCATGCGTAGTCCAAGCTCACAGTGAGGGTGGGCGATATCGCAGATGGTGTCCGGAACACAGTGGAACGGGCGTTTCCGGCACCTGTTGCGAAGGGCGGCGGCGCCACGGGACGTGACGTCCTGAACACCGACCGCGTCAGAACAGCGTGGCAGTCAACGGCGGAGCGGGCTGGTCGTTCCTACGGATTGCTCCGGAAATACGCCGCGGTGCACCAGATTGGCCGGATCCCATCGGATCGTTCACCTGAAGTCTCCATCCCCGTTGACAGCGACCCCGCATCCGTGGCGTCACACACCGTAGCGACCCCAGGGGGCGTACGCCAGAGCGCGGCGGGCGGCGGCGGGACCACCGAACCTCCATGGTCGCGGGGTTCGCGGTTTCTTCACCCGGTCGTCTCGGAATCGCATCAACTGGCCCCGGTGGGCTAGCGTGGTCGACCGTGCGTCTCGTAATTGCCCGCTGCTCAGTCGACTATGCCGGTCGGCTCTCCGCCCATCTGCCCTCCGCCACCAGGCTGATCCTGGTCAAGGCCGACGGCAGCGTCAGCATCCACGCCGACGACCGCGCCTACAAGCCGCTCAACTGGATGTCCCCGCCGTGCGCCCTCAAGGTGGCCGACGGGGTCTGGACGGTGGAGAACAAGGCCGGCGAGAAGCTCATCATCACGCTGGAGGAGGTGCTGCACGACTCCTCGCACGAGCTGGGGGTGGACCCCGGCCTGATCAAGGACGGCGTCGAGGCCCACCTCCAGGAGCTGCTCGCGGACCGGATGGAGGTGCTCGGGTCCGGCTGGTCGCTGATCCGCCGCGAGTACCCGACCGCCATCGGCCCGGTCGACATCCTCTGCCGCGACGCCGACGGTGCCACGATCGCCGTCGAGATCAAGCGCCGCGGTGAGATCGACGGTGTCGAACAGCTCACCCGCTACCTCGAACTCCTCAACCGGGACCCGCTGTTGGCCCCGGTCAAGGGCGTCTTCGCCGCGCAGGAGATCAAGCCCCAGGCCCGCGTCCTGGCCACCGACCGGGGCATCGGCTGCGTGGTGCTGGACTACGACGAGCTGCGCGGCATCGACGACGACAAGCTCAAGCTGTTCTGACCGGTCAGACCGGTCCGCTCTTCGCCGAGGTGGTCGGGCTGGGCGTTCCGGTCGAGGTCGACGACGGCGTGGACGGCGTCGAGGGCGCGCTCGAAGTGGTCGCCGGTGCCGACGGAGTGTGGCTCGGCACCGACGGCGGCGAGGACTGCGGACCCGGCGGCTGAGACTGCTGCGGCGGCTGCGGCTGGCCCGGCGCGGGCGGCTGCGGCTGCCCCTGCGGGCCGTCCGACTGGGTCGCCCCCGGCGAGTTGCTCGGCCGCCTCGTCGGCGAGGCGCTCGGCGAGTGCGACGCGCTGCCGCTCGCCGAGGGCTCCGGGCCGGTCCCCGTCCCGGCCGGCGCCCCCGGCGCGGTGCCGCCGCTCCCGGCGGTACCCGGAGCGCTGTCGGCGGACGGCAGCGGCAGCGGGGCGTTGCCGGTGTCGCCGACCTCGTCCATCCGCCCGTGCGGATCGTTCCCCTTGGCCCCGTCGGGCGCGGCGAGGCTCATCGCCACCGCCGTACCGAGCACGCCGAAGGTGAGCAGGGCGGCGGAGGCCACCACCACCCGGCGGCGCTTCCCGGTACGGGCCTTCAGCCCGGCCGGTACCCGGGCCGCGATCTTGCGGATCACCGGCCCGCGGCCGGCCGCCGCCCCGGCGGGCGCGGCGGCCGGCAGCTGCCGGCCGTCGGCGCGCAGCAGGTCGAGCATCCGGCCCGCGGCGGCGACCCCGCGCTGCTCGCCGGCGGCGGCCCGCAGGGTGAGCGCGCTCTCCAGTTCGGCGATCGCCCGGGACGGCTGCCGGAGGCAGATCGCGTGGACGCCCGCCTCGTGGTGGAACCAGGCCTGGTCGACCGCCGAGCCGGTGCTCCGGGCCGCCTCCATGCCGAGTTGCAGCACCCGCTCCCAGGCGCCCCAGCGCAGCGCCAGTGCCAGCGCGGGCGCGGCCGCCCGGGCCAGCCGGACGACGGCGTCGTGCCGTCCGGCGGTCCGGTCCGCGAGCAGCACACCGATCAGTACCTCGGCCTCGGCGGCGATCTGCGCCAGCGACACCGAGCTGTGCCCGACCCACCAGGCGAAGTGCTGGGCCGCGCCGTCGACGCAGCCGCGGGCCGGCCAGTGCGGGGCGAGCAGTTCGAGCGCCCCGGCGGTGAGCCGGTGGTGCCCGCCGATGGACACCGCGAGCCCGGCGTCGGCGAGTTCGGCCAGCGCGCTCTCGCCCTGGCCGACGTCGATCAGCGCGGGCAGGTGCGGCGCGGTGGGGCACTCGCCGCCGAGCGCGACGGCCAGCCTCAGCACGGCCTGCGCGGGCTCGCTGAGCCCCTCGGCGAGGCGGACGGCGGGCGAGGCGGTCTCGGCGACCGAGGGCAGCGGTACGGTGCGCCGCAGCGCGTTCTCCCGGATCGCCGGGTCGGGGTCGTGGACGGGCTCCTCGACCGCGCCGAAGACGTCCCGCCGGTCCTCCTCGGCGGCGACCAGCGCGTCCACCGAGACGTCCCGCTGGCGCAGCAGCGCGGCGGCCTGGACGAAGCGCAGCGGCAGTCCCTCGGACTCGAACCAGAGGTCGACCGCCCAGGCCTTCTCGGCGACGTCCAGGGGCCGTCCGGCCAGCCGGCCGGTGAGGGCGAGGCAGGCGGCCCGGGACAGCCCGGGGACGAGGTGGTCCCGCAGCCGGGAACCGGCCGGCAGCGGCGGGCCGTCCGGGGCGCCCGAGATCAGGAAGGCGCAGCCGGGGGCGGTGGCGAGCAGTTCCTCCAGCTCGGCGCCGGTCGGCTCGGCCCCGTCGATCACGACGACCGCGCGGACCTCGGCGAGGTGGGCGGTGAGCTGGCCGGGGTCGGGCCGGTAACCGGGGGCGTGGTGGGTGGCCGCGAAGAGGTCCTGGAGCAGGTCGGCGGCGGTGCGGCGATGCCCGCAGAGCTGGACGACACCGCCGGGGGCGAGGTCGGCGGCGGCTTCGGCGACGGCCGACAGCAGGGTGCTGCGGCCCGAGCCGGCCTGGCCGACCAGGCGTATCGAGCGCCCCTCGGCGAGCAGGCCGAGCAGTTCGGCGATGTCGGCCTCGCGGTCGAGCAGCGGCAGGTCGGTGGGCCCGGCGCCGAGGGCGAGCGGGCCGACCGCCCGGCCGACGCCGCCGAGCGGGCCGCGCGCGGGCTCGCTGCGTTCGATCCGGCGCGGGCGGGGCCGCCACTCCTCCGGACAGGGTCGGGCCTCGGAGCCGTCCGGGGCGCCGACGCCGACCAGCAGGCCGCCGGAGACCAGTTCGCCGCCGCGGGTGCGGACGGCCTCCTGCCGGAACTCGCCGGATGGCTGTGCCACGTTCTGCTCCGCATCGTGTTCGGCCGCCGGCGCCCCGCGCCGGCCGGCACACGTCTCGGTCGCGGCCGCGGGCGGGCGGTGGGCACCCGGCTCCGGGCGGCCGTCATCTGACGGGCAGACTCTTGCACATCCGGGCCCGGCCGTGCAGCGCGGTCCGGGTGCGGGGAAGGTGAAGGCCTGCCGGATCGTCCCCCGACCTGCCGGGCCGGCACGCGCTGATCCGACGCGAATTGTCGGACCCGCCCTAGGAGCTAGAGGACCTGCACCTCGGGAATGCCCCCGTCGACGGCGAGGATGCGGTGCAGCTTGGTGGCCACCAGCAGCCGCTGGAGCTGGGCGGGGACGGAACGCAGCACCAGCCGGCGGCCGATCCGGCCGGCCCGCCGGTGGGTGCCCATGATCACGCCGAGGCCGGTGGCGTCCCAGAACTCCAGCCGGCCGAGGTCGAGCACGAGGTCGCCGAGGCCACCGTCCACGGCCTGGTGCAGCTGGACGCGTGCGTCGGCGGCGGTGCGCACGTCGAGGCGGCCTTCGATGGCCAGCGCCGTGTGGTTGCCGGTGATGCGCATGCTCTCCTCCTTCGCCTGGGTGGCCTGGCTGGTCCGGTTCTTCCGGGGGGGTGGGTCCGGCCCCGGCCGCGACGGGCCGGGAGGCGGGGTGGCCGCCGGATCGGGGTGGCCGCTGGATCGAGGTCGGGACTGCCCGGGCGGGACGCCGGTGGCGGCTCGGTCCGCGCCCGGCCCCGGTCGGAATGCCGGGTTCCCTCATCTGACGGTGGAGCAGCGCCGCAGGTTGCTGGTTTCCGCCCTGATCTGAAGCAACTTCACTCGTCCGAGGGAATATACGCAGGAACTCTCCACACCTACGCTCGATTACCGCCCAAATCACCCGTCTGCGGCACCCTGCGTGAGGAAACTCACCCACCCCGGAACAGCGGGCCGCACGATGCCCCGATCGCACGGCCCACCAGGTCGTTCAGGCCCGGGAGAGGCCGCTGGGGCTCACTTGCCCTCGTAGGGGTAGAAGCCGCGGCCGCTCTTGCGGCCGAGGTCGCCGGCGGTGACCATGCGGGCCATGATCTCCGGGGCGGCGAACTTCTCGTCCTTGGTCTCGGTGTAGATGTTGTGGGCGGCGTGCAGCAGGATGTCGACGCCGGTCAGGTCGGCGGTCTGCAGCGGGCCCATGGCGTGGCCGAAGCCGAGGCGGCAGGCGGTGTCGATGTCCTCGGCGGTGGCGACGCCCGACTCGTACAGCTTGGCGGCCTCGACGACCAGCGCGGTGATCAGCCGGGTGGTGATGAAGCCGGCCACGTCGCGGTTGACCACCACGACCTCCTTGCCGACGCCCTCGGCGTAGGCGCGGGCGGCGGCCATCGTCTCGTCGCTGGTCTTGTAGCCGCGGACCAGCTCGACCAGCTTCATCATCGGGACCGGCGAGAAGAAGTGGACGCCGACGACCGACTCCGGCCGGCCGGTGACGGCGGCGATCCGGGTGATCGGGATGGCGGAGGTGTTGGAGGCCAGGACGGCGCCGTCCTTGGCGAGCTTGTCCAGCTCGCGGAACAGCCCCTCCTTGACCTCCAGGTTCTCGAACACGGCCTCGACCACGATGTCGGCCTCGGCGACGGCGCCCAGGTCGGTGGTGGTGGTGATCCGGCCCAGCGCGGCCTCGGCGTCCTCGGCGCTGAGCTTGCCCTTGGAGACGAACTTCTCGTACGAGGCGCGGATGCCCGTGAGGCCGCGCTGCAGCGCTTCCTCGGTCACGTCCCGCAGCACCACCGGGTGGCCGGCCTGGGCGGACACCTGGGCGATGCCGGCGCCCATCAGGCCGGCACCGATCACGGCGATCTGCTTGCTGGACGCATTGCTCATGGCTGGGTCTCCCGATGCCGTCGCCGCCCCGCGGGCGGGCCCTGAAGGCGGCTCAGGGCAGGGGTCGCCCACCGGGAGCCGCAGTGCTCTGGGCCGGACTTTAGTGCCCGAATCCCGTGCGCAATAGCAATCGGGAGTGTGATCTGCAACCGACCTGGTCACCCGACCAGGATGGTCGTCAGATGGTCAGACCGAGGTCCTGGGCCAGGATCGCCGCCTGTACCCGGCTGCGCAGCCGCAGCTTCGCCAGGATCCGGCTGACGTGGGTCTTGGTGGTCGCCTCCGCCATCTCCAGCCGGGCCGCGATCTCCCCGTTGGACATCCCGGCGCCGAGGCAGGCCAGCACCTCCCGCTCCCGCTCGGTCAGCCCCGCCACCGCCGTCCGGGCCTCCGGTCCGACCGGCCGCTCGGGGCGGGCGAAGGTCCCGATCAGCCGCCTGGTCACCGAGGGCGCCAGCATGCCCTCGCCGCGCGCCACCGTCCGGATGCCCTCGACCAGGGTGTCCGCCTCCAGGTCCTTGAGCAGGAACCCGGCCGCGCCGGCCCGCAGCGCTCCGTAGACGTACTCGTCCAGGTCGAAGGTGGTCAGCACGAGCACCTGGGCGGCGCCGGCCTCGACCACCTGCCGGGTCGCCGAGACGCCGTCCAGCCGGGGCATCTGCACGTCCATCAGCACCACGTCGGGCCGCAGCTCCAGCGCCAGCCGGACAGCCTCCTCGCCGTCGGCGGCCTGCCCGACCACCTCGAACCCGGGCTCGGCGCGCAGGATCATCACCAGCGCCGCCCGTACCGCCGCCTGGTCCTCGGCCACCAGCACCCGGATCGTCATACCCGTCCCTCGCTCTCCCGGCCGCGCGGCAGCACCGCGCGCACGCTCCAGCACCCGTCCCGCGGCCCGGCCTCGAAGCTGCCGCCGAGCAGCCCGGTCCGCTCCGCCATGCCCACCAGCCCGGCCCGGGCGCCGGGCAGCCCGCGGCCAGGCTCGCCGCGGTAGGGGCTGTCGACGGCGATCCGCAGTTCCTCGGGGCCGAACTCCAGCCGCAGCGCGACCACTCCGGGACCGGCGTGCTTGAGCGCGTTCGTCAGCGACTCCTGCACGATCCGGTACGCGGCCAGCCCGACCGGCACCGGGACGTCTCCGCGCTCACCCAGTTCGGTCAGCTCGAACGCCAGCCCGATGTCCCGTCCGGCCGCCCGGGCCTTCGCCAACAGGGCGTCCACCGCAGCCAGATCGGGCGCGGCGTAGGACTCGTCGGCCTCTCCCCCGCCGCTGTCCCGGAGCAGCCCGATCATGCGGCGCATTTCGGCCAATCCCTGGACGCTGTTCTCCCGGATCACCGCCAGCACCTCCACCAGCGGATCGTCCGCGGCCAACCGCTGCCTCCGGGCCACCGACTGGGCCCCGGTGGCGTGGATCGCGATCGCCGACAGGTGGTTGGCCACCACGTCGTGCAACTCCCTTGCCATCCGAGCCCGTTCGGCGCCGACCGCCTCGCGCCGGTCCATCTCCGAGAGCAGCGCGGTCTGTTCGGCCCGCAGCCGCTCGGTCTCCGCCTCGTGCCGGTGCCTGCGCACCAGGTCGCCGGTCCACACCGGCCCCAGGAACACCAGCGAACCGACCACCACGATCAGCAGCCCCGCCGAGGTCCCGGACGTGTACCAGGCCAGGCTGGAGAGCACCAGCACGGTCGCCCCGCCGCTCAGGTGCAGCACCCGGGACATCCGGCTGGAGCCGTAGAGCACCGCCGCGTACAGCAGGTCGGTGTACATGATCGTGGTCGCCAGCAGGCTGCCGGCGAACACGCTCCCGGCGAAGGCCAGCCCGCCGAGCGACACCGCGACCACCGGCCGGGTGCGCCGGAGCACTTCCAGCCCGGCCATCACCAGCAGCGGCAGCACCACCGCCCAGAGCGGCAGCCGATCGGCGCGGTCGTACACCTTGAAGACGATCAACACCGCGCCGCCGAGCAGCCCGCACAGGGCGATCAGCCGGTCCAGTTGCCGCGGGGGGAGGGACGGTACGAGCACGACCCCATCTCACCATCCCCGCGGCCCGCCCGGCTCCGGTCCACGGAGGAGCCCGCTACATCGAAAGGTGCAGGCCCGGACGGCACCGGACGACGACGACACCGCACCGCACCCGCGCGAGGCTGGAGCCACCGCCGAAACGACCGGAGCTCAACATGATCGTCACCCTCATCGTCGCGGCCGAGATCTCCTGGTGGATCGTGCTCGGCCTCGCCCTCTCCACCCGCTACCTGCTGCGTCGGCGCCGCACCAGCACCGTGCTGCTGATCGGCCTGCCGGTGGTGGACCTCGCCCTGTACGCGCTCACCGTGCTCAACCTGCGCGGCGGCGCCGAGGCGAGCTGGATGCACGCGCTGGCCGCGAGCTACGCCGGCTTCTCGGTCGGCTACGGCCCCTCGCTGGTGGCCTGGGCCGACCGGCACTTCCTGCACCGCTTCGCCGGCGGCCCCAAGCCGCCGCCCTCGCCGAAGTACGGCCCGGAGCGGACGGCGTACGAGTGGCAGATCGCCAAGCGCACGGTCGTCTCGGCCGTGATCACCCTGGCCCTGATCAGCCTGCTCGTCCCGCTGTCCGCGGGCTCCGCCCACTTCGGCGACTTCGCCCCGTGGTACTGGAAGCTGGGCATCGCGGCCGGGGTCAACGTGATCGTGGCCGGCTGCTACTCGATCTGGCCCAAGGAGCCGCCGGCCGGCGTCACCGTGGTGGACGGCCGGGTGGCCGAGCGGCCCGCTCCGGAGAAGGTGCCCTAACGGTTCTCGCCCGGCACCCAGAGCACGTCACCGCGCTCCTTGTTGGCCACCCGGGCCAGGATGAACAGCAGGTCGGACAGCCGGTTGAGGTACTTCGCGGTCAGCGGGTTCACGGAGTCCCCGTACTCGGCGATCGCCGCCCAGGTCGAGCGCTCGGCCCGCCGCACCACCGTGCAGGCCAGGTGCAGGTGGGCCGCGCCGGGCGTGCCGCCGGGCAGGATGAAGCTCCGCAGCTTCTCCACCTGTTCCAGGTAGTGGTCGCAGTCCCCCTCCAGCCGGTCGATGTAGGACTGCAGCACCCGCAGCGGCGGGTACTTCGGGTCCTCGACCACGGGCGTGGAGAGGTCGGCGCCGACGTCGAACAGGTCGTTCTGGACCCGGATGAGCACGGCGGCGACGTCCTCGGGCAGCGCACCGACCGCGAGGGCCACCCCGATCGCCGCGTTCGCCTCGTTGACGTCGGCGTACGCCATCAGCCGCGGGTCGGTCTTGGTGGTCCGGCTCATGTCGCCGAGCGCGGTGCTGCCGTCGTCCCCGGTACGGGTGTAGATGCGCGTCAGATTGACCATGCCGCCACCCTAGCCGCCCGGCTCAGGCGACGTTGACCCTCTGTCCGGGCGGGGCCGCCTCCAGCCAGGCCAGGAAGCCGGTGAGCGCGTCCTCGCTCATCGCCAGCTCCAGCGGCGCCCCGTTGTGCAGGCAGCGCAGGACCACCGAGCCGGAGAGCAGCGCCAGCTCCTCCTGGCCCTCCGGGTAGCGCCGGCCGAGCACCTCGATCTCCCGCCGCGGCAGCACCCGGCGCGGGCGCGGGGCGTACGAGAAGACCCGGAACCACTCGATCGAGTCGCCGCTGTACCGGCCGATACCAAAAACCCACCCCTTGCCGTCGGTCGGGGGGACCGGGGCGGAGGTGGGCTTGCCGTTCTCGTCGAGGTCGGGCTGCGTCGAGGCGTCGGCGGGCATTTTGAGCCGGTAGCTGCAGTCGAACGTGCCGCCGACCCGCTGGATCAGGCGGCGGCGTACGGCGAAGGCCATCAAGCCGATCACTCCCAGCGCCACGACCGCCGCACACACCACAAGCGCGAGGACCATGCTCACCTACCTCCTCGCTACCCGCGTTCCCCGTTTACGGTCGTACCGGACGACCGCGCTGACCTACCAACTACGACGACAGTCCCGGGGTCACGCTCGCGCGTCCCCGGGACCGTCGGTCGACCCCGCCAAGCCGGGGGTCCGGCACACTCAGGCGTGGGCCTTGAGGCCGCGCGCCGCGAACAGCCGCACCTCGGCGCGACGCTCGGCGTGCGCGTCCAGGTCGGACTTCGCCTGCTCCAGTGCGCGCTCGGCACGCGCGACGTCGATCTCGTCCGCCAGCTCGGCGATCTCCGCGAGCAGAGACAGCTTGTTGTCGGCGAACGAGATGAAGCCGCCGTGCACCGCGGCGATGACGGTGCCGCCGTCCACCGTGCGGATGGTGACCGGACCGGTCTCCAGCACGCTCAGCACCGGGGTGTGGCCCGGCATGATGCCGGTGTCACCGGAGGCCGTACGGGCGACGACGATGGTGGCCGCACCGGACCACACCTTGCGGTCGGCTGCGACCAGCTCGACGTGCAGCTCAGCCAACGTGGGCTCCTAGGCTCATGCAACCCCCGATTACTCGGGAGTTTCGGTAAGAATAACGGCCCCGCGCCCCCGGCATGAAACCGGCGGCACGGATTTGACCGGAATCACAGCCGATGCGACGCGAGGGGTGGTCCCCAGGCTCGGGGGCCACCCCTCACGGTCACTCAGCTGCTACCGGCCGCGATTACTTCTTCGCCAGCTCGGCGGCGTTCTTCTCGAGGTCCTCGATGCCACCGCACATGAAGAAGGCCTGCTCCGGGACGGAGTCGTACTTGCCGTCGGCGATCGAGTTGAAGGCCTCGATGGTCTCCGACAGCGGCACGGTCGAGCCCTCGACACCGGTGAACTGCTTCGCCACGTAGGTGTTCTGCGAGAGGAAGCGCTCGATGCGGCGGGCACGGTGCACCGTGATCTTGTCCTCTTCGGACAGCTCGTCCATACCGAGGATGGCGATGATGTCCTGGAGGTCCTTGTACTTCTGCAGGATCCCCTTGATGCGGACGGCCGTGTCGTAGTGGCTCTGCGCGATGTACCGCGGGTCGAGGATGCGGGACGTGGAGTCCAGCGGGTCGACGGCCGGGTAGATGCCCTTCTCCGAGATCGGACGCGACAGAACGGTGGTCGCGTCCAGGTGGGCGAAGGTGGTGGCCGGCGCCGGGTCGGTCAGGTCGTCCGCGGGGACGTAGATCGCCTGCATCGAGGTGATCGAGTGACCGCGGGTCGAGGTGATGCGCTCCTGCAGGAGGCCCATCTCGTCGGCCAGGTTCGGCTGGTAGCCCACCGCGGAGGGCATGCGGCCGAGCAGGGTCGACACCTCGGAACCGGCCTGGGTGAACCGGAAGATGTTGTCGATGAAGAGGAGCACGTCCTGCTTCTCGACGTCACGGAAGTACTCCGCCATGGTCAGCGCGGAGAGCGCGACGCGCAGACGGGTGCCCGGCGGCTCGTCCATCTGGCCGAAGACCAGCGCGGTCTTGTCCAGAACGCCCGAGTCGACCATCTCGTCGATGAGGTCGTTGCCCTCACGGGTGCGCTCGCCGACACCGGCGAACACCGACACACCACCGAAGTTCTCGGCGACGCGGTAGATCATCTCCTGGATCAGAACGGTCTTGCCGACACCGGCACCACCGAACAGACCGATCTTGCCACCCGTGACGTACGGGGTGAGCAGGTCGATGACCTTGATGCCGGTCTCGAACATCTCGGTCTTGGACTCGAGGTCCTTGAAGTCCGGGGCCTTGCGGTGGATCGGCCAGCGGACCTCGACCTGCTTCTCGAACTCCGCCTTGTCGACGTTCAGCACGTCACCGAGGGCGTTGAAGACCTTGCCCTTGGTGATCTGGCCGACCGGGACGGAGATCGCGGCACCGGTGTCGGTGACCTGCGAACCGCGGACCAGGCCGTCGGTCGGCTGCATCGAGATGCCGCGGACCAGGCCGTCGCCGAGGTGCTGGGCGACCTCGAGCGTGAGGGTCTTCTTACCCGTGCCGTCGGGGTTGTCCACCTCGACGTGCAGGGCGTTGAACATGTCCGGAATCGCGTCGACGGGGAACTCCACGTCGACGACCGGGCCGATGACCCGCGCGACGCGGCCCGTCGCCGTGGTCGGCTCAACAGTGGTGGTCATACTCATTCGCTCCCGCGGCTAGCGTCGGCGAGGGCGTTGGCACCGCCGACGATCTCGCTGATTTCCTGGGTGATCTCGGCCTGACGGGCCGAGTTGGCAAGCCGCGTGAGCGACTTGATGAGCTCGCCGGCGTTGTCCGTCGCGCTCTTCATCGCGCGGCGGCGGGCGGCGTGCTCGGAAGCAGCCGACTGCAGCAGCGCGTTGTAGATCCTGCTCTCGACGTACCGCGGCAGCAGCGCGTCGAGCACGCCCTCCGCCGACGGTTCGAAGTCGTACAGCGGGAAGATCTCCGACTTGGCCGGCGTCTGGTCGCTGAGCTGGACCTCGTCCAGCTTCAGCGGCAGCAGCCGCGCCGCGACCGCGTCCTGCGTCAGCATGGACACGAACTCGGTCGAGACCACGTGGAGTTCGTCCACGCCGCCGGTCTCGGCCGTGAAGGCCTCGATCAGCTCGGCCGCCACCGTCTTCGCGTCGCCGTAGGTCGGCTTGTCCGAGAAGCCCGTCCACGAGTTCCCCACCGCCAGGTTGCGGAAGGTGTAGTACGACAGACCCTTCCGACCGACGATGTAGGTCACGACGTCCTTGCCCTCGCCGCGCAGGCGCTCGCTGAGCGTCAGCGAGGCCTTGATGGCGTTGGACGAGTAGCCGCCGGCCAGGCCGCGGTCCGCCGTGATCAGCAGGACGGCCGCGCGCTCGGCGTTCGGGTTCTCGGTGGTGAGCGGGTGCTTGGCGTTGGACCGGGTGGCCACCGCCGTCACCGCCCGGGTGAGCTCATCGGCGTACGGAGCGGAGGCTGCCACCGCGCGCTGCGCCTTGCCGATGCGCGCCGCGGAGATCATCTCCATCGCCTTGGTGATCTTCTTCGTCGCGGTGACAGAGCGGATCCGGCGCTTGTAGACCCGAAGCTGTGCTCCCATGGGTCGTTACGTCCTTTCCCTCGCTACCGGACTCAGGCCTGCTCGGAGAGCAGCTTGCCGTCGGCGGTCTGGTAACCCTGCTTGAACGACTCGATCGCGCCGGTCAGGGCGTCGACGGTGCCGTCGGCCAGCAGGCCGGTCTCGACGATGCCGGCCAGCAGGTCCTTGTGCTGCAGGCGGACGAAGTCCAGGAACTCGCGCTCGAAGCGGCGGATCTCCGCGACCGGGACGTCGTCCAGCTTGCCGGTGGTGCCGGCCCAGATGGAGACGACCTGCTCCTCGACCGGGAACGGCTGGTACTGGCCCTGCTTCAGCAGCTCGACCATGCGCGCACCGCGCTCCAGCTGGGCCTTGGAGGCCGCGTCCAGGTCGGAGCCGAAGCCGGCGAAGGCCTCCAGCTCACGGTACTGGGCGAGGTCCAGGCGCAGACGGCCGGCGACCGAGCGCATGGCCTTGATCTGGGCGGAGCCACCGACGCGGGAGACCGAGATACCGACGTTCACGGCCGGGCGGATGCCGGCGTTGAACAGGTCGGACTCCAGGAAGCACTGGCCGTCGGTGATGGAGATGACGTTGGTCGGGATGTACGCCGAGACGTCGTTGGCCTTGGTCTCGATGATCGGCAGACCGGTCATCGAGCCGCCGCCCAGGGCGTCGTTCAGCTTGGCGCAGCGCTCCAGCAGACGGGAGTGCAGGTAGAAGACGTCACCCGGGTAGGCCTCGCGGCCCGGCGGGCGGCGCAGCAGCAGGGAGACGGAGCGGTAGGCCTCGGCCTGCTTCGACAGGTCGTCGAAGATGATCAGGACGTGCTTGCCGTCGTACATCCACTCCTGGCCGATGGCCGAACCGGTGTACGGGGCGAGGTACTTGAAGCCGGCCGGGTCGGAGGCGGGAGCGGCCACGATGGTGGTGTACTCCAGCGCGCCGGCCTCCTCCAGGGCGCCGCGGACGGACGCGATGGTGGAGCCCTTCTGGCCCACGGCGACGTAGATGCAGCGGACCTGCTTCTCCGGGTCGCCCGAGCGCCAGTTGTCGCGCTGGTTGATGATCGTGTCGACGGCCACCGCGGTCTTGCCGGTCTGGCGGTCACCGATGATCAGCTGACGCTGGCCACGGCCGATCGGGGTCATCGCGTCGATGGCCTTGATGCCGGTCTGCAGCGGCTGCTTGACCGACTTGCGGGCCATGACGCCGGGGGCCTGCAGCTCAAGGGCGCGACGGCCGGTGGAGGCGATGTCGCCCAGGCCGTCGATCGGGTTGCCCAGCGGGTCCACGACGCGGCCGAGGTAGCCGTCGCCGACCGGAACCGAGAGGACCTCGCCGGTGCGGCGCACGGTCTGGCCCTCTTCGATACCGCCGAACTCACCGAGGACGACGACACCGATCTCGCGGGTGTCGAGGTTCAGCGCGAGGCCGAGCGTGCCGTCCTCGAACTTCAGCAGCTCGTTCGCCATGACCGAGGGCAGGCCCTCGACATGCGCGATGCCGTCCGCCGCGTCAGTGACCGTACCGACCTCTTCCACAGAAGCGGCGTCCGGCTGGTACGACTGGACAAAGTCGGCCAGCGCGTCCCGGATCTCCTCCGGACGGATCGTAAGCTCCGCCATCAGGCTTCCCTGCTCTCCTAGTTTGCGATCCTCGGCCCGCCATTGAGGGCCGCAAGTACTCGACTCTCGGCCGGGTCGTATGAACCGGCCGTACGTTTTGCCGACTCCTTGGGGAGCCGGTTTCCCGACCGAGGGTCGGATGTGCTGCTGGTTTGCTCAGCCTTCGAGCGACTGGCGAGCGCCTTCGAGGCGGCTCGACACGGTGCCGTCGATGATCTCGTCGCCGATCTGCACCCGGACGCCGCCGACGACCTCGGGGTCGACGTCGATGTTCAGGTGGACCTGGCGGCCGTACATCCGGCCCAGAGCACCGGACAGGCGCTCCTTCTGGCTGTCCGACAGCGGCACCGCACTGGTGACCAGGGCCACCATGCGGCCGCGGCGCGCGGCGGCGAGCTTCGAGTAGGACTCGAGGCCCTGCTCCAGGCTACGGCCACGCGGCACGTTGACCAGGGCGGTGACCAGCCGGACGGTGCCGGCGTTGGCACGGCCGCCGAGCAGCTTGTTCACCAGCGCGGCCTTGGCCACGGCACCGGCCTTCGGCTCGGTCAGCGCGGCGCGCAGCTCGTGCGAGCCGCTCACCACCCGGCCGAAGCGGAACAGCTCGTCCTCGACGTCGTCCAGGGTGCCGGCCTTGTCCGCGGCGATGACCTCGGCGTACGCGGCCAGCTCCTCGGTCGCGTCCACCAGGTCGCGCGAGCCCGACCAGCGGGAGCGGACCAGGCCGGAGACCAGGTCGACGGCCTCGCCGGAGACCTGCCCGGTCAGCAGCGAGGTGACCAGCTGGGCCTTGTCCTGACCCGACCGGGACGGGTCGGTCAGGACTCGGCGCAGCGACACCTCACGGTCCAGTACGGCCGTGACGGCGGCGAGCTCCTCGGCGAGCTTGGCCGCGTCCACCGAGGTGGAGTCGGTCAGGCTGTCGAGGTTCTGCCGACCGGCGGCGAGGGCCTCGCGGCTGGCGCCGATCACTTGGCCGCACCCTGAGCAACGGCGGCCTTGGCCTCCAGCTCGTCCAGGAACCGGTCGATGACGCCGCTCTGCCGGGCGGAGTCCTCCAGGGACTCGCCCACGATGCGGGAAGCCAGCTGGGTGGCCAGCGAACCCACGTCCTGACGCAGGGCGGCGGTCGCCTGCTTCTTGTCGGCCTCGATCTGGGCGTGGCCGGCGGCGACGATGGCCTCGCGCTGACGCTGGCCCTCCTCGCGCATCTCGGTGAGCTGGGCGGCACCCTGCTCGCGAGCCTGCTCGACGATGCGGGCGGCCTCGTGGCGCGCCTCGGCGAGCTCGGCACGGTACTGCTCAAGCACGGCCTGGGCCTCGGCCTGAGCGGCCTCGGCGCGCTCCATGCCGCCCTCGATGGCGTCCCGGCGCTCCGACAGCACCTTCTCGATGCTGGGGAGGAGCTTCTTGCCGAGCAGACCGAAGACGATGAAGAAGCAGAGCAGGCCGATGATGACCTCGGGCCACGCGGGGAGAAGAGGGTTCATCTTCTCCTCGGCCGCGAAGGCGACCACGGGGTTCATATCTGAACCTTTCGTCTGGGGGACTACCGGTGCGCCGGAATTACTTGCCGGTACCGAACACGAACGGCATGACGATGCCGATGAGCGCGAGCGCCTCGGTCAGCGCGAAGCCGATGAACATGTTGGAACGGATGAGACCGGCGGCCTCGGGCTGGCGGGCCATGGCCTGGACACCGTTACCGAAGATCAGACCGACGCCGATGCCGGGGCCGATGGCGGCAAGGCCGTAACCGACGGAAGCGATGGAACCGACGACGCCCTCAGCGATCATGGTCATTGCAGTTGTGTCCTTTGCAGGGGGTGGTGAACCGGTGGTGATTGGCCACCGGGCGATCCGGATGGTTCACGAGAGGCAGGGCCTCAGGCTCAGTGCGCCTCTTCCAGGGCACCGGCGATGTAGCTGCTGGCCAGCATCACGAAGATGTAGGCCTGCAGGAACTGGACCAGCAGCTCGAAGGCGGTCAGGCCGACGGCGACGATGAACGAGGCCGAGCCGTAGAGCGCGCCCAGGGTCGGGCTGAGCAGGTACCAGGAGGCGATGGAGAACATCACGATCAGCAGGTGGCCGGCGAACATGTTCGCGAAGGCTCGGACCGCGAGCGTGAAGGGGCGCACGAAGATGTTCGAGAAGAACTCGATCGGCACCAGGATGAACATGACCCAGCCGGGGATGCCCGACGGCCAGCAGAGGTTCTTCAGACCGCCGACGAAGCCGTGCTTCTTGAAGGTCAGCGTCATGTAGGTGATCCACACGACCGCCGCGAGGCCGGCCGGGAACGCGATCGCCGCCGTCACGGGGAACTGCGCGAACGGGATGATCGACATGATGTTCAGCAGCCACACGAAGAAGAACATCGAGACCAGCATCGGGACGTACTTCTCGCCCTTTTTGCCGATCGTCTCCAGCACGATGGACCGCTTGACGAAGTCGTAGCCGATCTCACCGACCAGCTGCAGCTTGCCCGGAACCAGGCGCGGCTTGGCGAAGGCGGCCCAGAAGAACACGACGACCAGCAGCGCGACGATGATCGACAGCAGCATCGGCTTGTTGAAGTCGATGCCGCCGACCGAGAAGATCGGCTTGAACTGGAACTCGTTCAGACCCGGGGCCGGGAAGCCGCAGCCAGCGTCCCCGAAGTGGCAACTGCCTGAGGCGAGGGACGTGAGTTCAGCACTCACCACGGACTCCTTCGTCGTGACGCATGGATACGGCAACCTCGGTGTGTCGGCGTGGCCTGCGACCACGGAGCGGCACTGGAACTTGATGGGTTTCTCGCCGACCCCGCGCGACGGCTCGCTGCGCGACTGCGGGATCATCGAAGACTGCGCGGGTCCGGGGGGCGATCGGTCCGCTATCCGGACAGACCTGGCCTCTTCCCGTACTCCGTTGTTGCGACGGACGATAGCAGGCCGTCAGTGCGGCATAAACACCGCCCCCCTCGTTGGGGGGACAGCCAGGCCTCGTCACTGTTGACGTCCCGAGTCGGAGGGCTTGTCGCCCTTCTTTTCCGAGGCGTCGGTGTCGACGTAGAAGGTCTTGGCCTTGAGTGCGCCGCGCACCTGGAAGGCGGTCCAGATCAGCGCGCAGCCCAGCAGGGTGAAGGCGAAGGCCTGCCGGTTGAACAGTTCGGTGTTCTTGAAGATCGCGAGCACGATGCCGACCAGCAGGATCTGCGTGGTGTACACCAACAGCCCTGCGGCCATCATCATTTGAGGGTTCGACCTGGTCAGCCGGTCGAGCGCGACCTGGCCGAAGCTGAAGAAGGCCATCACCAGCAGCGCGCCGAAGAAGGCGCCGAGCAGCCCCTTCCCACCGGCAACAGCGAACGAGATCGCCATGGCGATGATCCCGGCGACCGCAGTGGGAATCGCGGCGCCTCGGAGGATCCGGGCGTCGGTGGACGGCATGTCGGCAGCTCCGGCGGCATGTCGAGGTGGCGGGGGGACGGGCACAGATGGTGGCGGGGTGACACCGGACCGAGTGGCCGCCGCCGGGCCGCCCGCGAGGCGGGCCCGTCGAGGGAGACCGACCAGGGACGGAAGTCATCCACCTGTCAGGTCTTTCGGCGTGTTCTCGGTACTCGTGAACGGTATCACAAACTATTTGATGAGAGCTTTACCATGAATGTGTGGCTCCTGTCACACCGACGGAGCAACGATTCCGCCGAACGGGTGAGCCCAGTTGGCGGGTCGTCAACTTCCTTGTCACCGACGGCCGGTGGCCTTGCCGTGACTGGAGGCCGCGGACGGGTCCCGGCCGGCTTCACCGAGAAGTTGCTTGTCCTTCGCCGACAGTTCGGCCATCGGTGCGCCGGACGACCGCCGCCGGTACCGCGGCGGGACGAAGGACTGCACCGCCCGGGGCGCCCGCGGCCGGAACCGCGGGGTCAGCAGCACCACCAGGCCGACCAGGCAGAGTCCGGCGAGGGTCAGCACCACCGTGCGGCCGGTGTTGGTCACCGAGAAGGCGACCGTGCCGAAGGCGATCAGCGCCGCCCAGAAGTACATGATCAGCACGGCCCGGCTGTGCGAGTGCCCGACCTGGAGCAGCCGGTGGTGCAGGTGGCGCTTGTCCGCGGCGAACGGGGACTGGCCGGCCCAGGTGCGGCGCACCACCGCGAGCAGCAGGTCGGCCAGCGGCAGCGCGATGACCGTCAGCGGCAGCAGCAGCGGGATGTAGATCGGCACCAGGGTGTGCACGGTGGCGGTCTGCGAACCGGTCTCGCTGTTGATCAGGTCCGGGTCGACCCGGCCGGTGATCGAGATCGCGGCGACGGCCAGCATCAGCCCCAGCATCATCGAGCCGGAGTCGCCCATGAAGATCCGCGCGGGGTGCATGTTGTGCGCCAGGAAGCCGATGCACATGCCGATCAGCAGCACGCTGAACAGCACGGCGGGGGCCGCGTCGGTGATCGCGTAGCCGTACCAGAGCCGGTAGCTGTACAGGAAGAACGCCATCGCGGCGATGCAGACCATGCCGCCCGCCAGGCCGTCCAGGCCGTCGATGAAGTTCACCGCGTTGACCATGACGACGACCAGGGTGACCGAGATGACCATGCCCTGGGTCGGACTCACCGCGACCGGGCCGACGCCGGGCACCGGGAGGGTGATCACCGTGACGCCCTGCCAGACCATCACACCGGCGGCGATCATCTGGCCGCCGAGCTTCACCAGGGCGTCCACGCCCCACTTGTCGTCCAGCACCCCGAGCAGGAACATGATCCCGGCGCCGGAGAGCAGCGCACGGATGTCACTGCCTCCGTTGAACACCTTGCTCAGGTTGTCCAGCTGCGAGGCGACCAGGATGCCCGCGCACAGCCCACCGAACATCGCGATGCCGCCGAGCCGCGGGGTGGGCTCGCGGTGCACGTCGCGGGCGCGGACCGGGGGCATCGCGCCGGCCGCGATGGCGAACTTCCGGACCGGGCCGGTCAGCAGGTAGGTGACGGCGGCGGTGCAGAACAGCACCAGCAGATACTCACGCACCACTGGCCTCCTGCATCACTGTCGAACGGGGAGGTACCGAAGGTACTCCCCTGCCTGCCCGGGGTTCGAGGTGCGTCGCCACGGCACACACCTTATTGAGTCGGACGCCCGGTGCGTGCATCGCGGTTCGCCCTCCCGGGTAGGAGAACCGAATACCTGTGGACGCCCGGCCCCCGGGCTCACCCCGCGAAGGCCGCCGCCAGCCCCCGGACCCGCTCCGCGACCGGCGCGGACGCCTCCCCGGCGAGCAGCCGGGCGATCAGTGCGGCGATCTCGGCCAGCTCCGCCCCGCCCATCCCCTGGCTGGTCACGGTGCCCGTGCCCAGCCTGATCCCGGAGGCCTCGGCGACCGGCGCCGGGTCGAACGGCAGCGCGCACTTGCCGAGCAGCAACCCGGCCGCCGCGCACCGCCGTTCGGCCTCCGCACCGGTCACGCCGAGCGGACTGACGTCGACGGTCACCAGATGGGTGTCGGTACCGCCCGTCAGAGGGCGCGTACCGGCCTCTGCGAGCCCCCTGGCGAGCTCCCGCGCCCCGGACACCGTCCGCTGCGCGTACGCCCGGTAGGCGGGCGTCCCGGCCTCCGCCAGCGCAACCGCCTTGCCGGCCACCTCGTTCATCGCCGCCCCGCCCTGGCTGAACGGGAACACCGCCCGGTCGATCCTCTCGGCCAGCTCCGCGGTGCACAGCAGCAGGCCCCCGCGCGGACCGCGCAGCAGCTTGTGGGTGGCCGCCACCGTGACGTCCGCGTACGGCACCGGGGAGGGCGCCACTCCGGCCGCGACCAGGCCGGTGATCTGCGCGACGGAGGCGATCAGATAGGCGTCCACCTCGTCCGCGATCTCCCGGAAGGCCGCCCAGTCCGGGTGCCGGGGGTGCGAGATCGACCCCGCCACGATGGCCTTCGGACGGTGCTGGTGGGCCAGGTCGCGCACCTGGTCGAGGTCGATCAGCCCGTCCGCCTCGCGCACGCCGTAGCCGGTGAAGTCGAACCAGCGGCCGGAGAAGTTGGCCCGCGAGCCGCAGGTGAGGTGGCCGCCGTGCTCCAGCGACATCGCCAGCACCCCGTCACCGGGCCGCAGCAGCGCCGCGTACGCCGCGAGCATCGCCGAAGTCGCCGATCTGGGCTGGACGTTGGCGTGCGGGGCGGCGAACAGCTCGCGCGCCCGGTCGATCGCCAGCAGCTCGGCGGCGTCCGCCAGCGCGCAGCCGGTGTGGTGCCGGCGGCCCGGGTAGCCCTCGGCGTACTTGTCGATCAGCGGGCCGGTCAGCGCCGCCAGGACGGCGGGGCTGGTGAGGTTCTCCCCCGCCAGCAGCTGGATCGTCTCAGCCCGCCGCTCGGCCTCGGCGGCCAGCAGGTCGGCGATCTGCGGATCAGCCCGGTGCAGCGCCTCGGACGCCCACGGGCGCCCCCTCGTCGCGGTCGAGCCGCTCGCGGCATCGGTGACGGTCATGGCAGGCTCCCGGGCGCTGCAGGGACGGTCCACCCAGGGTATGACCGGCCCGCACGCTCAGCACGGCGACGCAGGGCCGTTCGGCCCCGGGGCCCGCCCGAAAGGCCTCAGCGCGGCGCCGGGACGCCGGTGAGCGCGGTCACCACCGGGTCGACCGCGTGGAATATCTCCTCGCCGCAGTTGCGGAACATGCCGATCGGCGCCCCGTACGGGTCGTCCACCTCGTCGGACTCCGGGGTGGCGGCCAGCAGCCAGCCGCGCAGCGCGGCGGCGGCCCGGACCAGGGCGCGGGCCCGCTCGGTGACGTCGGCGCCGCGGCGCGGGTCCGGCAGGGTGCCCGGATCGATCGTCCGCACCAGCCGGGTGAACTCCTTCATCGTGAAGGTGCGCAGGCCCGCCTCGTGGCCCATCGAGATCACCTGGGCGCGGTGGTCCAGGGTCGCGGTGAGCACCAGGTCGGCCTCGACCACGTGCTCGTCCAGCAGCTCCCGGCCGGTGAAGCCGCCGCTGTCGGCGCCGTACTCGTCGAGCACGGTCACGGCGTGGTCCTCCATCGGCGCGCCCACATGGCCCCAGGTGCCGGCGCTCTCCACCAGGATCCGCCCGGCCACCCGGGGGCTGAGCCGGGTGTCCAGCTCACGCCGGGTGAGCCGCTCGGCTATCGGCGAGCGGCAGATGTTCCCGGTGCAGACGAACAGGATCCGGAAGTGGTCCAGCGGCCTGGGACCCACGCTCAGGTACGGCGCTATGCCGGGCCCGTCATGGAGCGAGGCGATGGGTGTCAACTTCCGGCCTCCAGGTCGGGGACGACCTCCCTCAGCTGCTCGATGCTGATCGCGCCGGCCCGCAGCAGGACCGGGACCTTGCCGGTGACGTCGACGATGGACGAGGCGGTGGCGTGGTCGGCCTTCCCGCCGTCCAGGTAGACCGAGATCGCGTCGCCGAGCTGGGCCTGCGCCTCGTCGCAGGTCGCCGGGGACGGACCGCCGGTCTTGTTGGCGCTGGAGACGGCCAGCGGGCCGGTGGCGTTCAGCAGCTCGATGGCGACCGGGTGCAGCGGCATCCGGACCGCGACGGTGCCGCGGGTCTCGCCGAGGTCCCAGCGCAGCGAGGGCTGGTGCTTGGCGACCAGAGTGAGACCGCCGGGCCAGAACGCGTCGACCAGCTCCCAGGCCTGCTCGGAGAAGTCGGTGACCAGGCCGTGCAGGGTGGTCGGCGAGCCGACCAGGACGGGCGAGGGCATGTTGCGGCCACGACCCTTGGCGGCCAGCAGGTCACCGACGGCCTCCGGGGAGAAGGCGTCCGCGCCCACCCCGTAGAGGGTGTCGGTGGGCAGCACGACGAGTTCGCCGCGGCGGATGGCCGAGGCGGCCTCACGCAGACCCGTGGCGCGGTCCCCGGCGTCGGCACAGTCGTAGCGGCGGCTCATCGGTGCGGTCCCCTTCCGGACAGGCTCATGACGTTCACGGCGGTCTTCACAGCGCGGCTTTACGGGCGGTCGTGCTGTGCTCGATGTTCACGACCCGACCCTCCGGGCGGTCGTGCTGTGCTCGATGTTCACGACCCGACCCTCCGGGCGGTCGTGCTGTGCTCGATGTTCACGACCCGACCCTCCGGGCGGTCGTGAAGCGCGGCCGGTTGTTCAGGTCGCGGTGGTCGGCGGTGTCCGTCCAGCCGCGTTCCTCGTTGAAGATCCACGGCACCTGGCCGCCCTGCTGGTCGGCGTGCTCGATCACCACCGCGCCGCCCGGGCGCAGCAGCCGGGCGGCCACCCGCTCGATGCCGCGGATGGTGTCCAGGCCGTCCTCGCCGGAGAACAGGGACATCTGCGGGTCGTGGTCGCGGGCCTCCGGCGCGACGTACTCCCACTCGGTGAGCGGGATGTACGGCGGGTTGGAGATCACCAGGTCGAAGCGGCCGTCCCAGGAGCGGTCGTCCTCGAAGGCCTTGGTGGCGTCCCCGGCGTGCAGGGTGACCCTGGCGCGGTCCGGGCTCGCCTCGATGTTGCGCCGGGTGTACTCCAGCGCGCCCTGGTCGAGTTCGAAGGCGTGCACGGTGGAGCGCGGCAGTTCCTGGGCCAGGGCGAGCGCGATGGCACCCGAGCCGGAGCACAGGTCGACCACCAGCGGCTCGGCGACGTCCATGTCGCGCACCGCGTCTATCGCCCACTCGACGACCGTCTCGGTCTCCGGCCGGGGCACGAACACCCCGGGGCCGACCGCCAGTTCGAGGTAGCGGAAGAACGCCCGCCCGGTGATGTGCTGCAGCGGCTCGCGGGCCTCGCGGCGCGAGACCGCCTCCCAGTAGCGGGCGTCGAAGTCGGCGTCCTTCACCGTGTGCAACTGGCTGCGCTTGACGTTGTGGACGTAGGCGGCGAGTTCCTCCGCGTCGAAGCGCGGCGACGGCACGCCGGCCGCGGCCAACCGCTGGGTGGCCTGGGCCACCTCGGCGAGCAGCAGGTTCATCCGTACGACCTCATGTTTCTGCGCTCCGGCTTCGGGCTTGCGTCGGGCTGGGGCGCGCCGGTCTCAGTTCTCTTGGGCCGCGGCGAGCTTGGCCGCCGCGTCCTTGTCGACGCAGGACTGGATCACCGCGTTCAGGTCGCCGTCCAGGACCTGGTCCAGGTTGTACGACTTGAACCCCGTGCGGTGGTCCGAGATGCGGTTCTCCGGGTAGTTGTACGTCCGGATCCGCTCGGAGCGGTCCACCGTACGGACCTGGCTGCGACGCGCGTCCGAGGCCTCCCGCTCGGCTTCCTCCTGCGCGGCGGCCAGCAGCCGCGAACGCAGGATGCGCATCGCCTGCTCCTTGTTCTGCAGCTGGCTCTTCTCGTTCTGGCAGGACGCCACGATACCGGTCGGCAGGTGGGTGATCCGGACCGCGGAGTCGGTGGTGTTGACCGACTGGCCGCCGGGGCCGGAGGACCGGTAGACGTCGATCCGCAGGTCGTTGGCGACGATCTCGACCTCGACCTCCTCCGCCTCGGGGGTGACCAGCACGCCCGCCGCGGAGGTGTGGATGCGGCCCTGCGACTCGGTGGCGGGGACGCGCTGCACGCGGTGCACGCCGCCCTCGTACTTCAGCCGGGCCCAGACGCCCTGGCCGGGCTCGGCGTTGCCCTTGGTCTTCACGGCCACCGAGACGTCCTTGTAGCCGCCGAGGTCGGACTCGTTGGAGTCGATGAGCTCGGTCTTCCAGCCGACCCGCTCGGCGAAGCGCAGGTACATCCGGAGCAGGTCGCCGGCGAACAGCGCGGACTCCTCGCCGCCCTCGCCCGCCTTGATCTCCAGGATGACGTCCTTGTCGTCGCTCGGGTCACGCGGGACGAGCAGCAGGCGCAGTTCCTCGGTCAGCTCGTCGCGGCGCGCCTCGGAGTCCTTCACCTCGGAGAGGAACTCCGGGTCCTCGGCGGCGAGTTCGCGCGCGGCCTCGATGTCCTCGCCGGCCTGCCGCCACTGCCGGTAGACCCGGGTGATCGGGGTCAGCTCGGCGTACCGCTTGGCCAGCTTGCGGGCGTTGTTCTGGTCCGCGTGGACCGACGGGTCGGCCAGCCTCGTTTCGAGGTCGGCGTGCTCGACGAGGAGCTCTTCGACTGCCTCGAACATGGGGTGGCCTTCTTCCCGGGGGCTCGGAACGTGTGGGGGTTCGGAACGGGTGGAACTGCGGAACGCGCGCTGGGACGCGAACGGCGCCGGTCCCCTGCGCCCCCGACAACGAGTACGGGGGCACCGGGAACCGGCGCCGAGGGAGCGCTAGGCCTTCGCGCTGTGCTGCTTGCCGAAGCGGGCCTCGAAGCGGGCCACGCGGCCACCGGTGTCGAGGATCTTCTGCTTGCCGGTGTAGAACGGGTGGCACTGCGAGCAGACCTCGGCGCGGATCTCGCCACTGGTCTCGGTCGAGCGGGTGGTGAACTCGGCGCCGCAGGTGCAGGTCACGCGGGTGACCACGTACTCCGGGTGAACGTTGGACTTCAAGGGGTTCTCCTAGTTTTCGGGAGGGCACCGGGTCGGCGACTGGGAGTGCCGCACGTGAACCGGGACCGACGTACCAGTCTGCCAGGACCGGCCGCATCTTCCCAAACCGAGGCCCATCGCGGCTTATTCCGGGGGACATTCCGGATACTTCCGGCGGACCCCGTCAGTGCCGTGCGGTGGCCGTCGCAGTGGGCTTCGGGGCGGGCTTCGGGGCGACCTTCGGGACGGCCGCCGGGGAGGCCGTGGGGGCCGCCTGGGCGGGGTTCTCGGGCTGGGCCGAGACGACCGCCTGCGGGATCGACTGGTCGGCCTTGAGCGCCCCCCAGAGGTTCCCGGCCTGCGGCTGCTGCTCGACCACCCGGTTGGGGTCGCCGGGGGCGGTCACCACCGGCAGGGTGACCATGGTCAGCTGGTCCGGTCCGATCCCCTTGAGCTCCTGGACGAGCCCCACCAGCGAGTTCACCGAGCCGAGCGCCGAGTCGGTGGTGATGCTCTTGGTCATGGTGTCGCCGATCGACCACAGCTTGACCGGATTGGAGAACAGCCCGATCCCGCCGGCCTGCTGGAGCAGCGACTTCACCATCTGCTTCTGCAGCTCGATCCGGCCGAGGTCGCTGCCGTCGCCGACGCCGTGCCGGGTGCGCACGAAGGCGAGCGCCTGCTGGCCGTCGAGGTGGTGCTGGCCGGCCGGCAGGTCGAGCCCGCTGTCCTTGTCGTGGATGGCCACCGTGGTGTCCACGGTGGCCCCGCCTATCGCGTCCACGACCCGGGCGAAGCCGGCGAAGTCCACCTGGAGGTAGTGGTCCATCCGCAGCCCGGTGAGCTGCTCGGTGGTCTTGACCGCGCAGGCCGCGCCGCCGGACTCGAAGGCGCTGTTGTACATCGCGCGCTTGGCCGCCGGGACGGCCTTGCCGCCGGCGTCGGTGCACTGCGGGCGGTCCACCAGGGTGTCGCGCGGGATCGAGACGACCGAGGCCCGCGAGTGGTCCTGGCTGATGTGCACCACCATCGCGGTGTCGGAGCGGGCGGAGTCGCCGGTGTCCCCGCCGGCCAGGTCGCCGTTCTCGCCGACCCGGGAGTCGGAGCCCAGCACCAGGATGTTGAAGGAGCCGTCCGTGGCGGCCGGGGGCCGGGCGTCACCGAGGCGGGAGTCGATGTCGACGCTCTTGATGTTGCCGTTGAGCTTCAGGTACGCGTAGGCACCCGCCCCACCGCCGGCGACGACGAGCGCGGCGACCGCGCAGGCGGACCACCGCAGGACCTTGCGGCGGCGACTCGGGACCCTCTTGTGCTCGGCCATACGGTCCAGAGTAAAACGGACAAGAAGATCAAATAGTCCCAAGCTGTCCCAACTCTGGAACAAAGCGGCCGCGGACGCGCGGAACCCCGGACCGCTCGCGCGATCCGGGGTTCCGTGGTCCGTCAGCCGTCCGGCTACCGTCAGTCGTTGGAGCCGGGGGTGGTCTTGGCGATCTGCATCAGGAACTCGGCGTTGCTCTTGGTCTGCTTCATCTTGTCCAGGAGCAGCTCGATCGCCTGCTGCGAGTCGAGCGCGTGCAGCACCCGGCGCAGCTTCCAGACGATGGCCAACTCCTCGCTGCCGAGCAGGATCTCCTCCTTGCGGGTGCTGGAGGCGTCCACGTCGACGGCCGGGAAGATGCGCTTGTCCGAGAGCTTCCGGTCGAGCTTGAGCTCCATGTTGCCGGTGCCCTTGAACTCCTCGAAGATCACCTCGTCCATGCGCGAGCCGGTCTCGACCAGCGCGGTGGCCAGGATGGTCAGCGAGCCGCCGTTCTCGATGTTGCGCGCGGCGCCGAAGAACTTCTTCGGCGGGTACAGCGCGGTCGAGTCGACACCACCGGACAGGATGCGTCCGGAGGCCGGCGCCGCCAGGTTGTAGGCGCGGCCCAGGCGGGTGATCGAGTCCAGCAGGATGACCACGTCGTGGCCCAGCTCCACCAGGCGCTTGGCGCGCTCGATGGCCAGCTCGGCGACGGTGGTGTGGTCCTCGGCCGGGCGGTCGAAGGTCGAGGAGATGACCTCGCCCTTCACCGACCGCTGCATGTCGGTGACCTCTTCCGGACGCTCGTCGACCAGGACGACCATCAGGTGGCACTCGGGGTTGTTGTGGGTGATCGCGTTGGCGACCGCCTGCAGCACCATGGTCTTGCCGGTCTTCGGCGGCGCGACGATCAGACCGCGCTGGCCCTTGCCGATCGGCGACACCAGGTCGATGATCCGGGTGGTCAGCACGCCCGGGTCGGTCTCCAGGCGCAGCCGGTCCTGCGGGTACAGCGGGGTGAGCTTGTTGAACTCGGGGCGGCCGCGGCCGGTCTCCGGGTCCATGCCGTTGACGGAGTCCAGCCGCACCATGGCGTTGAACTTCTCGCGGCGCTCGCCCTCGCGCGGCTGGCGCACCGCACCGGTGATGGCGTCACCCTTGCGCAGGCCGTTCTTGCGGACCTGGGCGAGCGAGACGTAGACGTCGTTCTGGCCCGGCAGGTAGCCGGAGGTGCGGACGAACGCGTAGTTGTCGAGGATGTCGAGGATGCCCGCGACCGGGATCAGGACGTCGTCCTCGCCGATCTGCGTCTCGACCGGGCCGGCCTCGAAGCCCTCGCGGCCGCGACGGCCCCGGCGGTCGCGGTACCGGCCGCGACGGCCCCGACGGCCCTCGCCGAACTCGTCGTCGTCGTAGCCGCCCTGCTGGGCCTGCGGCTGCTGGGCCTGCTGGGCCTGGCCGCCCTCGCGGCGCGGCTGGCTCTCGCCCTGACCCTGCTGCTGACCCTGCTGGCCGCCCTGGCGGTCGGTCCGCTCGCGGCGGTTGCGGCGGTCGCGGCGCGACTCGCGGCCGTCGGCGTCCTGCCCGGCCTGAGCCTCGCCGGCGTCCTGCCGCTCGGTGCGCTCGCCGCCGTCGCGGCGGTCGCGGCGCTCGCGGCGGTCACGACGGGTCTCACGGCCCTCCTCCCGGCCCTCGAAGGCACGGGTCTCGGCAGGACGGTCGGCCTGCTTGGGCTCGGCCACCGCGACGGTGGCGGCCTCGGCGGGGGCCTCGGCGGCCGCGACCGGGGCGGTGGGGGCGCCGGCGGCCGAGGTGGCGCGGCGGCGGGTGCGCTCGGCACGGGCCGGCGCGGCGGTCTCGGCGGCGGCCTGGACCGGGATCTCGATCTGGGCCTGCGGCTCGGCGGCCGGGGCCGCGGCTGCGGCGGCGGCGGCCTTGGTGCGGCGGGCCGGCTTCTCGGCCGGGGCCTCGGCGTCCGCCTTGGCGGCGGTGCGCTTGGCGGCCGGGGCGCCACCGGCGGCGAGCAGCGGGTCCCCGCCGCTCTTCTCCTTGATGGTCTCGATCAGCTGGCTCTTGCGCATGCGTCCGGTACCGGTGATGCCCAGGTCCGCGGCGAGCTTCTGCAGCTCGGCGAGGACCATGCCGTCCAGGCCCGCGGCGGCACTGCGGCGGCGGCGGGCCGGGGCAGCGGGGGCGGCGGCTGCGTCCGACGCCTCGGCGTCCGGGCGCGCGCCCATCAGATCGGTGGAGTCGCTCACTAAGGGTCCTTCCCTGGAGCGGACGTCGGCCTGTCTGGCTCGGCGACCGGTTGTGCTGTCCTGACCAACGCTCGACTGCGTCGGTCCGAGGCGGTGATCCCTCGAATGGCGGGAGCCCGTCGAGGGAGAGCTGCGAGGTGCGGTGCATGAAGCACGGTGGTGCTGAGGTGGCGCGTGGGCGGCCGTGTATCGGCCTCCCCAGAGGGCGTTGCCCCCACGCTGCCTGCGAATCCCGGGCCCCCGTCGCGTGACGGTGGCCCGCGCTCCGCCCGTCCTGTGCCTCCAGGTGGGAGGCCGCGGGTGGGAGTCAGGTGCCGTCACGGCTTCGGGATGCGGCCGCGTGTCGCGCAGGCAGGCTGCGTACGCGCTGCGGTGGGCTCCCGGAGAATCGTCGCCCCGGACATCGCGGCGGTTCCACGGCAGTGGAGCGCTGGGATCGGGACGCGGCGCACCGAGCCCCGGAGGGCACCTGGTGCAGCAATGAGGTTAACACTACCGACCCCCTCAGACATTCCCCGACCTCGGGCTTGCCAATCGTGTCCGGACGGCCCGGCTCGACGCCGGGCCGAACCCGCAGCTCAGACGTCCAACGGGAGCACGGTGGCCCCGGTCCGGTCGACGCCGAGGCGGTGCGCGGCGAACGCCGGGTCGCCGCCGTGGCCGTGGTGCCCGGCGAAGGCGAGCACCTTGTCGACGCCCGCCTCGTCGGTGAGCGCCAGCACGGTCGGGCCGGCGCCGGAGATGACCGCGGGGACGCCCTCCGCGCGCAGCACGCCGACCAGCGCGGCGCTGTCCGGCATGGCGGAGGCGCGGTAGTCCTGGTGCAGCCGGTCCTCGGTGGCGGCGAGGAGCAGCTCGGGCCGCCGGGTCAACGCCTCCACCAGCAGCGCGGAACGGCCCGCGTTGACGGCGGCGTCGGCCAGCGGGACGGTCTTCGGCAGCAGGCCGCGGGCGGTCTCGGTGAGCACCTCGCCGGCCGGGACGAACACGACCGGGACGACCTGCTCGGAGGGCTCCAGGGCGACCGCCTTGGCCGACTCCTCGTCGGTCCAGGCGATGGTGAAGTTGCCGCGCAGGCAGGCCGCGACGTTGTCGGGGTGGCCCTCCAGCTCGGAGGCGAGGGCCAGCAGCGCGTCGTCGTCCAGCGCGGACGGGCCGCCGATGGTGACGGCGCGGGCGGCCACGATGCCGGCGCAGATGGCGGCCGAGGAGGAGCCCAGGCCGCGGCCGTGCGGTATCCGGTTGGCGCAGACCACTTCGAGGCCGCGCGGCTGGCCGCCGAGCCGGTCGAAGGCGGCCCGCATCGAGCGGACCAGCAGGTGGCGCTCGTCCCGGGGCAGCGTCCCGGCGCCCTCGCCGGCGATGTCGACGGCGAGTCCGGAGTCGGAGACCCGGACGACCACGTCGTCGTACAGACCCAGCGCGAGCCCGAAGGCGTCGAAGCCCGGGCCGAGATTGGCGCTGGTCGCGGGAACCCTGACCCGGACGGCGGCGGCACGGAACGCAGGACCGGCCATGCGGTGGACTCTCCTGGGGAAATCGGGCGGCGCGGAGCGCGTCGTCGGTGCGAGGGTGGGGGAAGGGCCGCGGGCCACTCGGGCCTGGCGGTCGCTGTCGTCGGCGCGGCCCGTACCAGGACGAGCCCGGGGCATGTGCCACACGGCCGGACCCAGAGTATCGAAGAGAGGTTCCCCAGTGGTACACCCCGTGGGCCTTCGATCTGGTGTGTTGCCGGTTCTGGCCGGAATGCGCACCCCTCCCGGTCGAAGAGCGGGAGGGAATCGGATCGGAATGCGAAGCGGAATTGACACAAAAGTGTCACCGGAGAACTTCGACGGGCCGCCCCTCGAAAGGGTCGGCCCGTCGAAATGTCCGACCCGCCGTCAGTCGAGCAGTCCGAGCTGCCGGGCCGCGGCCGCCGGGTCGACCGGGACGACCTGCGGCTGCGGCGCGCCGGCCACCGCCCAGTCCGGGTCCTTGAGGCCGTTGCCGGTCACCGTGCAGACGATCCGCTGGCCCGGGTCGACCAGGCCGGCCTCCGCCTTGGCCAGCAGACCGGCCACCGAGGCAGCCGAGGCGGGCTCCACGAAGACGCCCTCCTGCGAGGCCAACATCCGGTAGGCGGACAGGATCTGACGATCCGTCACCTTGTCGATGAGGCCGCCGGACTCGTCCCGCGCGGCGAGCGCGAAGTCCCAGGAGGCCGGGTTGCCGATCCGGATCGCGGTGGCGATGGTCTGCGGCTTGAGGACGGGCGCGCCGTCCACGATCGGGGCCGAACCGGCTGCCTGGAAGCCCCACATCCGCGGGGTGCGGGCGGCCATCCCGTCGGTGGCGTACTCCCGGTAGCCCTTCCAGTAGGCGGTGATGTTGCCCGCGTTGCCCACCGGCAGGACGTGGATGTCCGGGGCGTCGCCGAGCATGTCGACGATCTCGAAGGCCGCCGTCTTCTGACCCTCGATCCGCACCGGGTTCACCGAGTTGACCAGCGCCACCGGGTACTTCTCGGACAGTTCGCGGGCCAGCGTCAGGCAGTCGTCGAAGTTGCCGTCGACCTGCAGGATCCGGGCGCCGTGCACCAGCGCCTGGCCCATCTTGCCCAGGGCGATCTTGCCCTGCGGGACGAGCACCGCGCAGACCATCCCGGCCCGCACCGCGTACGCGGCGGCGGAGGCCGAAGTGTTGCCGGTGGACGCGCAGATGACGGCCTGCGCGCCCACCTCCTTGGCCTTGGAGATGGCCATCGTCATCCCGCGGTCCTTGAAGGAGCCGGTCGGGTTGGCGCCCTCGACCTTGAGGTAGACCTCGCAGCCGGTGCGCTCGGAGAGCACCTGCGCGGGTACCAGGGGCGTGCCGCCCTCCAGCAGGGTGACCACCGGGGTGGCCGCGGTGACCGGCAGGCGGTCCCGGTACTCCTCGATCAGGCCGCGCCACTGGTGGGTGTGCGCGCCTCGGACGACGTTCTCGGCAACGGCGTTCATGGCTGGTTCCTTATTCCCCTTCGACCCGCATGATGCTGGCCACGTCCCGCACGCTGTCCAGCGCGCGGAGCTTGTCGACCGTCGCCGACAGCGCGGCGTCGGTGGCACGGTGGGTGACCACGACGAGCGAGGCGTCGCCGTCGCGGCCCTGCTGGCGCACGGTGTCGATGGAGACGCCGTGCTCGGCGAAGACGGACGCGACCTGGGCGAGCACGCCCGCCCGGTCGTCCACGTCCAGGCTGACGTGGTAGCGGGTGACCACCTCGTCCATCGGCTTGGCGGGCAGCTGCGTGTACACGGAGTCACCGGGGCCGGTGGAGCCGGCCAGCTTGTTGCGGCAGACCGCGACCAGGTCGCCGAGCACCGCGGAGGCGGTCGGCGAGCCGCCCGCGCCGGGGCCGTAGAACATCAGCCGGCCGGCCGCCTCGGCCTCGACGAACACCGCGTTGTACGCCTCGCGGACGGACGCCAGCGGGTGCGAGAGCGGGATCATCGCCGGGTGGACGCGCGCGGTGACGGACTCGCCGTCGGCGGCCCGCTCGCAGATCGCGAGCAGCTTGACCACGGCGCCCATCTCCTTGGCGGAGGCGATGTCGGCGGCGGTCACCTCGGTGATGCCCTCGCGGTAGACGTCCGCCGCGGTGACCTTGGTGTGGAAGGCGATCCCGGCCAGGATCGCGGCCTTGGCGGCGGCGTCGAAGCCCTCGACGTCGGCCGTCGGGTCGGCCTCGGCGTAACCGAGCGCGGTGGCCTCCTCCAGCGCCTCCGAGTAACCGGCGCCGGTGGTGTCCATCTTGTCCAGGATGAAGTTGGTGGTGCCGTTGACGATGCCCAGCACCCGGTTCACCTTGTCCCCGGCGAGGGACTCGCGCAGCGGGCGCAGCAGCGGGATCGCGCCCGCCACCGCGGCCTCGTAGTACAGGTCCACACCGGCCGCGGCGGCGGCCGCGTGCAGCTCGGTGCCGTCCTGGGCGAGCAGCGCCTTGTTGGCGCTGACCACCGAGGCACCCTGCTCGAAGGCGGACAGGATCAGCGATTTGGAGGGCTCGATCCCGCCCACCACCTCGACCACCACGTCGATGTCGCCCCGGCCCACCAGGGCCTCGGCGTCGGTGGTGATCAGGTGCTCGGGCACCCCCGGGCGCACCCGGCCGGCCCGGCGGACCGCGATCCCGGCGAGCTCGACCGGGGCACCGATGCGAGCGGCGAGGTCGTCGGCCGTCGTCGTCATGATGCGCGCCACCTCGGAGCCCACCACACCACAACCCAGCAACGCCACCTTCAGCGGGCGCGTACGCATCATCCGACTCCGCTCTGCATTCTCGTGCTTCGGTATTTCCGGCGGCTTTTTCGGGGGCCGCCGGGAACTTCGGTCCGTACCAGTCTCGGGGACTTTCCGCACGGATCTACGGTCGTTCCATGATCTGAGACAAGGATTTCGTCATCCGATATCCAGACGCAGGAGATCCTCCTCCGTCTCGCGCCGGACGAGCACCCGGGCCGCACCGTCCTTGACGGCGAGCACCGGAGGCCTGAGGGCGTGGTTGTAGTTGCTCGCCATCGAACGGCAGTAGGCGCCGGTGGCGGGCACCGCGACAAGGTCGCCGGGGGCCAGGTCGGCCGGCAGGAAGGCGTCCTTGACCACGATGTCGCCGGACTCGCAGTGCTTGCCGACCACCCGGACCAGCATCGGCTCCGCGTCGCTGGTGCGCGACACCAGGGCCACCGAGTACTCGGCGTCGTACAGCGCGGTGCGGATGTTGTCGGACATCCCGCCGTCCACGCTGACGTAGGTGCGCAGGCCCTCCAACGGCTTGACCGTGCCGACCTCGTACAGGGTGAACGCGGTCGGGCCGACGATCGCTCGGCCCGGCTCCACGCTCAGCCGGGGGGCGCTCAGGTTCGCGGCGGCGCACTCGCGGCGGACGATCTCGGCCAGTGCGGCGGCGATCTCGGCCGGCTCGCGCGGGTCGTCCTCGCTGGTGTAGGCGATGCCCAGGCCGCCGCCGAGGTCGATCTCGGGCAGTTCCACGCCGTGCTCGTCGCGGATCCCGGCCAGCAGGCCGACCACCCGGCGGGCGGCGACCTCGAAGCCCGCCATGTCGAAGATCTGCGAGCCGATGTGCGAGTGGATGCCGCGCAGCTCCAGGCTGTCGTGGCCGAGCACCCGGCGCACCGCCTCGGCGGCCGCTCCGCCGGTCAGCGACAGGCCGAACTTCTGGTCCTCGTGCGCCGTGGCGATGAACTCGTGGGTGTGCGCCTCGACGCCGACGGTGATCCGGATCAGCACCTGCTGACGCACGCCGTGGCGGGCGGCGATCGCGGCCAGCCGCTCGATCTCCTCGTAGGAGTCGACCACGATGTGCCCGACCCCGGTCTTCACCGCGTGCTCGAGTTCGTCCACCGACTTGTTGTTGCCGTGCAGCGCGATCCGCTCCGGCGGCATCCCGGCGGCCAGTGCCACCGCCAGCTCGCCGGCGCTGCACACGTCGAGGTTGAGGCCCTCCTCGTGCAGCCAGCGCACGACCGCCTTGGAGAGGAACGCCTTTCCGGCGTAGTAGACGTCCGCGCCGGTGCCGAAGGCGTCCCGCCAGGCGCGGGCCCGGCTGCGGAAGTCCTCCTCGTCGAGCACGTAGGCCGGGGTGCCGAACTCGGCCGCCAGCCGCTTGACGTCGATCCCGCCGACGGTGGCCACGCCGTCGGCATCACGGGCTACGGTGCGCGACCAGACCTTCGGGTCGAGCGCGTTCAGGTCGGCCGGCGGGGCCTGGTAGTGGCCCTCGGGCAGGACGTCGCCGTGGCGGGGGCCTGCGGGGTGTGCGGAACGACTCATCGTTTAGCCAGTCCTTCGAGACCTATGGCGAGGGGCGGCGACGGTCCCCGTTGACCGTCAGCCGCCCCCGCCGTGCGCTTGGGGGTGGTGCTTACATCCGCTCGGGCGCCGTCACGCCCAGGAGCGTGAGGCCGTTGGCGACGACCGTGCGCGTCGCGTCGGCCAGCCAGAGGCGGGCGCGCGTGAGGTCGGTGACCTCCTCGTCGCCCCGGGGCAGGATGCGGCAGTTGTCGTAGAAGCGGTGGTACTTGGCCGCCAGCTCCTCCAGGTACACGGCGACCCGGTGCGGCTCGCGCAGCTCGCCGGCCGAGGCCAGCACGCGCGGGAACTCGCCGAGGTGGCCGAGCAGGTCGGACTCCCAGTCGGTGGCCAGCAGCTCCGGTTTGAAGTCCTCGGCCGCACCGCGCGTGATGCCCTGGTCGTCGGCGTTGCGCTGGACGGCGCACATCCGCGAGTGGGCGTACTGGACGTAGTAGACCCGGTTCTCGTTGGTCTGGCTGGTCAGGATGTTGATGTCCAGCGTGATCGTCGAGTCCGTGGAGGAGCGCGCCAGGGTGTAGCGGGCGGCGTCGACGCCGATCCACTCGACCACGTCGTCGATCGTGATGATGTTGCCGGCCCGCTTGGACATGCGGACCTCTTCGCCGTCGCGAAGCATCTTCACGAACTGGCCGATCTTCACCTCGATGTTGCGGTTCATGTCGTCGCCCGCGCAGGCCGAGATGGCCTTGAGGCGGTTGACGTAGCCGTGGTGGTCGGCGCCCAGCATGTAGAGCGCGACCTCGGCGCCGCGGTCCCGCTTGGACAGGTAGTACGCGGCGTCGGCGGCGAAGTAGGTCTTGTCGCCGTCGGCCTTGATCAGGACGCGGTCCTTGTCGTCGCCGAAGTCGGTGGTGCGCAGGAAGACCGCGCCGTCCTGCTCGAAGACGTGGCCCTGCTCGCGCAGCCGGTCGATGGCCTTCTCGACGGCGCCGGAGTCGTGCAGCGACTTCTCCGAGAACCACACGTCGAAGTGGGTGCCGAACTCGTCCATCGAGCGCTTGATCTCGGCCACCATGAGCTTGAGGCCCTCGGTGCGGAAGACCTCCAGCTGCTCGGCCTCGGGCAGGTCGAGCACGCCCGGGATCGCGTCGGTGAGGGTCTTGGCGATGTCGACGACGTACTCGCCGACGTAGCCGCCCTCGGGCACCTCGCGGCCGTTCGCGGCGGCCTGCAGGGAGGCGGCGAACTTGGTGATCTGCACGCCGGCGTCGTTGAGGTAGTACTCGGTGGTGACGTCGGCGCCGGAGGCCCGCAGCACGCGCGCCAGCGAGTCCCCGACGGCGGCCCAGCGGACGCCGCCGATGTGGATCGGGCCGGTCGGGTTGGCGGAGACGAACTCCAGGTTGATCTTCAGGCCCTTGAGGGCCTCGTTGCGGCCGTAGGCCTCGCCCGCCTCGACGATGGTGCGGGCGAGCGCACCGGCGGTGGCGGTGTCCAGGGTGATGTTCAGGAAGCCCGGACCGGCGATGTCGACCTCGGCCACGCCGGTGATCCCTCGCAGGCGCCCGGCCAGGACCTCGGCAATGGCTCGCGGCGGCTTGCCGGCCGCCTTGGCGAGCTGGAGGGCCACGTTCGTCGCGTAGTCGCCGTGGTCCCGGTTCTTGGGCCGCTCGACCGTCACGTGCTCGGGCACGGCGACGGCCAGTTCACCCGCCTCGACGGCGGAGCTCACTGCGGCCTGGATTGCCTGGGAAAGGTCTGCGGGGGTCACGACGCCAAGCGTAGGCGAGACGGGGTACCCGCCCGCCACCCGGTTTGCCGGTTGAGACGCCGCGGCACCCCCCGCGCGGGGGGTGTCAGCCGCGATCCGTCCGTTCTGTTCGCTCAGGGCGAAACGCGTCGGACCGTTCCCCCGTCCGCACCAGCCGCCGGACCAGCGCCACCAGATCGGCGGGGTCGAAGGGCTTGCCGAGGTAGCCGTCCACCCCGACCGCCTCCCCCAGGTCGAGGTCCGCCGGGGTGCAGGCGCTCACGATCGCGATCGGCAGCGCGCTGGTGTCCGGGGTCGCGCGCAGCCGGGCCGCCGTCCGCAGGCCGTCCAGCCGCGGCATCACCACGTCCAGCGTCACCACGTCGGGCTTCACCCGGCGGATGACCTCCAGGCACTCGGCGCCGTCGGCGGCGGTCACCACCTCGAAGCCCTCGAGCTCCAGGTTGACCCTGATCAGCTGGCGGATCACCTCGCTGTCGTCCACCACGAGGACCCGCCCGGACACTCCCGACACCTCACCGAGGGTATCGGCGGCCCCGTCGCCCCGTCCGGCCTTTGGGCACTTCCGCCCACCGGGCCACCGGGCCCGCCCCGACGATCTTTCCGGAAACCCGTGCACGAGCCCCGTCGGAAGCCTGGTAGTGTTCATTCCGTCGGAACGCGCAAGTGGCCGACAGGCCAACAGGCCCCCGTAGCTCAGGGGATAGAGCACCGCCCTCCGGAGGCGGGTGCGTAGGTTCGAATCCTACCGGGGGCACTTAGCGGTAAGTGCGACCGAGGCCCAGATCAGTGGAGTTGATCCACGGATCTGGGCCTTCGTCATGTCCGGGCACGGCCGCACGGGGCCGGTGCCGGCGGGCCCGGCCCCGTGGGGGTGGGGCCGGGGCCGCCGGATCAGGGGGCGCTGCCCTCGACCTGGGTGTACAGGGTGGCGATGGTGTGGTCGAAGTAGGCGCTGTACGAGGTGTCGTCGGAGTCGCCGCCCTGCTGGTAGCCGCCGATGGCGCCGACCACGTCACCGGTGGCGATGTCGATCCACGGGCCGCCGCTGGTGCCGGCCGGGTAGGACGGGCACTGGATGACGCGCTGGTAAGTGCTCTGCTGGCCGGTGGTGTTGGTGCACAGGTTGGGCTTCTCGGCGTCGGCCGGGTAGCCGTAGAGGCGGACGGTGGAGCCGAAGGGCTCGTCGGCACCCAGCTTGTTGCCGCCGACCACGTCCTCGACGTTGCGGCCGTTGTTGGGGGCGGTCTCCAGGATCGCGAAGTCCTCGTCCACGTCGCCGTTCTGGGACCAGCCGGAGGCGGTGTGCACCGCGGTCACCTGCCAGGTGCCGTACGGGGCGGAGCCGTCCCGGTAGCCGGGGGCGAAGGTCACCCCGCTCGCGCTGCTGAGGCAGTGCGCGGCGGTCAGCAGCAGGTTGCCGGTGGCGCTGTGCAGCACGCTGGCGGTGCAGAAGTGGTCGCCCGCCCCGACCGGGCCGCTGAACAGGGCGCCGACGGTGGAGGTCTCCCGGTTGTCGGCGGGGGCGGGGGCGGTCGTGCCGAGCACGGCGTCGCGCACGTCGGGGGTGGCGGCGGCGGTGGGCGTCGGAGTGTCGGCGGGGGTCGGCGTGGCGGCCGGAGTCGGGGTCGGGCTGCCGCTCGGGGTGGTGTCCGCGACCGGGGCGGGCTCCGCCGTGGTGGTGGCGGTCGGGGACGGCGCCGGGGCGGAGACGACGGGCCGGGTGCTGCGGGCGACCTTCCCGGCGGCCGACGCGTCGGCCGGGCTGAACCCGTGCGTCCCGGCGACCACCCCGGCCACCACGACCGCGGACAGCGCGGTGAACAGCGAGGGGGCCAGCAGACGGTGACGGCGTGACCTCGCGCGGCTGTGCTGGCCCATTCCTGACTCCCCTGCCCTGCTCGGCGCCTCGTTCGGTCAATGACTATGACGCCTCAGCCTGGAAGGCTCGTTACCGCAGGCTTGGAGCTCGATGAGAATCCCTCACCGGCTCAGACCGACCGGCGTTCGGGGGCCAGTCCGAGGAGGGTATCCAAGGCGGACGCCTCGATGAAGCCGGTGTGCGTCCCGGCGGAGGTGCAGGCGAAGGCCCCCGCGGCCGAGCCGGCCCGGGCGCAGTCCAGCGGCGGGTGGCCGCGGAACCAGGCGTACAGGAAGCCGGCGGCGAAGGCGTCCCCGGCGCCGTTGGTGTCCACCACCGGGCGGCCCGGGTCGACGGCGGGCAGGTGGCGCAGCACGCCGTCCTCGCGGGTGAGCAGGTGGCAGCCCTCGGCGCCCGCGGTGGCGACCACCACGGCGGCCCGGCCCTCGGCGAGGATCGCCCGCATCACCCGCTCGTAGCGGTCGCGGCAGCCGGCCACCGAGAGGAACACCAGGTCGGAGCCCAGGGCGTAGTCGCGGTGGTGCGGGTTCTCGCCGTCCCAGTCGTGCAGGTCGGTGGAGGTGGTGCGGCCGAGCCGGTGGAGGTCGCCGTACATGTCCCGGTTGACGCCGGTGATCGAGAGGTGGACGTGCCGGCTGCGCTCGGCGTACGGGAGGTGGAAGGCGCGCGGCAGCCGCAGGCCGGCGGGGTGGCGGCTGTCGAAGAAGGAGAACCGGCGGCCGGCCCGGTCCACCAGGTTGACCCCGCGCGGGGTGCCGTGCGGGCTGACCAGGTGGGCGAAGTGCAGGCCGTGCCGGTCGAGGGCGGCGCGGACCAGCTCGCCCTGGGGGTCGTCGCCGAGGAAGTCCAGCAGGGCGGTGCGCAGGCCGAGGCGGTGGGCGCCGAGGGCGACGCCGGTGCCGGTGTGGCCCAGGTGGTCGCGCACCGGCTCGACGTGGTGGGAGTCGCCGGGCGGCAGTTCCAGCCGGTCGACCCGGACGATGGTGTCGACACCGACCCCGCCGACCACCAGCAGGTCGAACTCGGGCTCCGGCACGACGGCTTGCGGCAGCACGACGGCGCCTCCTCGATCCCTGGACGGTGGCCAGGAGTCAAGCAGGCGCCGGAGGTTGACTGCAAGACCTTGCTGCAAAATTCAGTCGGCTACTCCCGTCAGTCGGCCGGCGGCCGTTCCGCGCCCTTCTCCGTGCGGATCCCGGGCCGCACATTGGCCCGCACATCGGCGATGGCCACGGCCCTGGGGCTCGGCCGGCCGTCCACGACGGCTCCGTCCGCGCCCGTTTCGTCCACGCCCGTTCCGTCCACCGGGGACCCGTCCACGGCGGTCGGTACCGCGACGGGCACCTCCACCGCACCCGGGACGGCGGTCCCCTCGCCGGGCGCCGGACGGTGGTCGATCATCAGGAAGGCGACCAGCGCGGCCAGCAGCAGTACGCCCATCGCCACCCAGGTCGCGACCACGTAGCCGTGCACCGCACCCTGGGCCCGCACCAGTGGACCGCTCGCGATCCGGGTGGACAGCCAGGTCGCGGTGGCGCTGGCGGCGATCGTGTTCAGCAGCGCCGTACCGAGCGAACCACCCACCTGCTGGGCCGAGTTGATGGTGGCCGAGGCCGCGCCGGCCTCGTTCGGGGCGACCCCGAGGGTGGCCAGGCTCATCGCCGGCATGAACACCAGGCCCATGCCGAAGCCGATCAGCAGCACCGAGGGCAGCACCATGGCGGCCCACGGGCTGTCCACCTTCATCTGGGTCAGCCAGGCCATGCCGCCCGCGGCCAGCAGCAGCCCGGGGGTGATCAGGGCCCGGGACGGCACCCTGGTCATCAGCCGCGCCGCGACACCGGTCGAACTCACGATGATGGCGGCCGTCATGGGCAGGAAGGAGATGCCCGAGACCACCGGCGAGAAGTGCTTGATCGCCTGCATGTAGTAGGTCAGGAACAGGAACAGGCCGAACATGCCGACCATGGCCAGGCCCACCGAGAGCGCGCCGCCGCCGCGGTTGCGCTCGGCCACGATGTGGATCGGCAGCAGCGGGTGCGAGGAGCGCTTCTCGACCAGGACGAACACCGCGAGCAGCGCCACGCCCAGCAGCAGCGAGCCGATCACCAGGGCGTCGCTCCAGCCCCGGGTGACGGCCTCGGAGGTGCCGAACACGATGGCCAGCAGGCCGCCGCAGCCGAGCAGCGCCCCGGGCAGGTCGAGCTTGATCCGGCGCCCCTTCGCGACGTGGTCGCGGTTGAGCACCCGGAACGCCGCGAAGGCGGTGACCACGGCGATCGGGGTGTTCACGAACAGGCACCAGCGCCAGTCCAGGTACTCGGTCAGCAGACCGCCGGCGATGAAGCCGATCGCGGCGCCGCCACCGGCGATCGCGCCGAAGATGCCGAAGGCCGTACTGCGTTCCTTCGGGTTCGAGAAGGTGGTGGAGAGCAGCCCCAGCGCGGACGGGGCGAGCAGGGCGCCGAACGCGCCCTGGAGGGCGCGGGCACCGAAGAGCATGGCTGGGCTGACCGACGCGCCGCCGAGGGCGGAGGCGAGGGCGAAGCCCAGCAGGCCGACGATGAAGACGCGCTTGCGGCCGAAGAGGTCGCCCAGCCGGCCGCCGAGCAGCAGCAGCCCGCCGAAGGCGAGGGTGTAGGCGGTGATCACCCACTGCCGGTCCGCGTCGGAGATGCCCAGGTCCCGCTGGGCCGACGGCAGGGCGATGTTCACGATGGTGATGTCCAGGACGATCATGAGCTGGGCGATGGCGATGATCGCCAGCGCCCACCAGCGGCGGCTGTCCGCTTCCTCATGACCGGTGACGGCTTGAGCAGACACTGGCCGAGCCTTCCGGAGGGGGTACGGAGCGGTCACGCAGTCGCCTTCCAGCCAAACCCCGGCTCCGGGGAAGCGCAAGGAAAAACCTGTACAAATCGACCCTTCTCGGACAAAAGGACCAGGGCCCCGGGACTCCTGGCCGAGTCCCGGGGCCCTGATCCCCACCACGTCCGCCGGACAGGCTCCTAGAGCGCGGACAGCTCCGCGACCAGGTCGTCCAGCCCCAGCGAGCCCTGCGAGAGCGCCGCCATGTGCCAGGCCTTGAGGTCGAACTCCTCGCCGCGCGCCTCGTGCGCCGCCCGCGCCGCCGCCCGGCCGCGCAGCCAGGCCCGCTCGCCCAGCTTGTAGCCGATCGCCTGGCCGGGCATGCCCAGGTAGCGGACCAGCTCGCTGTCCAGGAAGTCGGCGGACAGCCCGCAGTAGCGGCCGAAGAACTCCCGCGCGTGCTCCGGGCTCACCGGCTCACCCGGCCGGTACGGGGAGTCCGCCGGGAAGTCCAGGCCGACGTGCATGCCGATGTCGACGATGACCCGCAGCGCCCGCATCATCTGGGCGTTCAGGAAGCCCAGCCGGTGGCCCGGGTCGGTGAGGTAGCCGAGCTCGTCCATCAGGCGCTCGGCGTACAGCGCCCAGCCCTCCATGTTGGCGCTCACCCCGCCGAGGCTCACCTGGTAGTTGGAGAGCCGGTCCGCGACGTACACCCACTGCGCGAGCTGCAGGTGGTGGCCGGGGACGCCCTCGTGGTACCAGGTCGACACCAGGTCCCAGACCGGGAAGCGCTCCTCGCCGAGCACCGGCAGCCAGGTCCGCCCCGGGCGGCTGAAGTCCAGCGCCGGCTGGGTGTAGTACGGCGCGGCGGCGCTGCCGGGCGGGGCGATGCGCGACTCGACCCGGGTGACCGGCTCGGCCAGGTCGAAGTGGGTGCCCTGGAGGTCCCGGATGGCCTGGTCCATCAGGCCCTGGAGGTACTCCCGGGCCGCCTCGGCACCCTCGATCGACGGGCCGTCCGTCTCCAGCCACTTCATCGCCGCCATCGGGCCGACGCCCGGGCGGACCTTCTCGGCCTCGGCCTCCATCTGCGCGAGCAGGTCGTGGAACTCGCTCCAGGCCCAGGCGTAGGCCTCGTCCAGGTCCAGGTCGGCACCCGTCCAGTAGCGCACCCAGCGGGCGTAGCGCTCCCGGCCCGTGGTGTCCGGGGTGTCTGCCGCGGCCGGGCCGTACACGTCGCGCAGCCAGTCGCGCAGTGCGGCCAGCGCGTCGGCGGCGGCGACCGCGTGGCCGGTCAGCTCGGCCCGCACGCTCTCCGGCGCGGCCTGGACGAACTCGCCGAACCAGCCGCCGGCCACCTCACCGGACAGCCACTCGCCGAACTGCCCGACCACCGTCTCCACCTGGCGCGGGCCGGACAGCAGCCCGCGCTCGACGCCCTCGGCCAGCGTCCGCCGGTACTGCTCCAGCGCCAGCGGGAAGCGGGCCAGCCGGCGACCGATCAGCTGCCAGTCGGCCTCGGTGTCGGTGGCCATCAGCGTGAAGGCCTCCCGCGTGTTGTGCACCGGGGAACCCAGGTTGCGCACCGCGCGGTAGTCCTCCCCCGCGTCGTGCACGGCGAGTTCGGCGGTCAGCCGCTCGCGCAGCAGGCGGGCGCAGCGGCGCTCCGCCTCGTCGTCGGCGGCGCCGGACCGCTCGGCCTCGTCCAGCCGGGCCAGGGTGCGGCGGGCGAGGTCGGCGATGGCCTCGGCCCCGGCCGGGGACAGGTCGGGCAGCCGGTCGTCCTCCGGGTTGAGGCCGAGGTACACCGCGGTCAGCGGATCGAGGTCGGCCAGGGCCTGGACGTAACCGTCGGCGATGCGGCGGGGGGTGTCCCCGCCGGTGGTGATCAGTTCTTCAACCATTCGGACATCATCGCGGGGCCCGGGCCGATTGCAAGCCCCTTTGAGCGGTCCGTCGACCGGCCGCGGTCCGGTTCCGGCGCCCGGCACAGGACCTGAACACCCGTTCGGGGAGATCCGGTGCGCGACAGGTCCCGATCGGTCCGACGCCCATTACGCTGACGACCATGGAAGCCCGCCCCACCACGGCAACCGGGCCGGTGCCCGCCCAGGCCGCCCCCGAACCGCGTCCGCGCCGCTCCGGCTACCGGCGGCTACCGGTCGAACAGCGGCGCGAGCAGCTGATCGCGGTCGCCCTGGAGCTGTTCGCCTCCCGGCCGCCCGAGGAGGTCGGGCTGGACGACGTGGCCGAGGCCGCCGGCGCCTCCCGGCCGCTGGTCTACCGCTACTTCGCGGGCGGCAAGCAGCAGTTGTACGAGGCCGCGCTGCGCACCGCGGCGGACGAACTGACCGCCCGCTTCGCCGTCCCGCCGACCGGGACGCCGTCCGAGCAGCTGGCCTCCGCGCTGGACGGCTACTTCGCCTTCGTGGCCGAGCACGACGCCGGCTACTCGGCGCTGCTGCGCGGCGGTTCGGTGGTGGAGACGGCCCGCACCTCGGCGATCGTGGACGACGTCCGGCGGGCGGCGCTCAAGCGGACCCTGCGGCACCTGGGCGTGCGGGAGGCCGGGCCGCGGTTGACCCTGCTGGTGCGCTCGTGGATCGCGGTGGTCGAGGGCGCCTCGCTGAGCTGGCTGGACGAGGGGCGCGCGCTGCCGGTGGACGGGCTGCGGGACTGGCTGGTGGACCAGTTCACGGCGATGGCGGCGGCCACGGCGCTGCACGATCCGCAGACGGCGGAGGTGCTGGCGGGGCTGCTCGCGCTGGAGGGGCCGCGGGCGGAGCGGGCCGAGCGGCTGCGGGCGGTGCTCGGGGGCGCTTCCCCGGACGGGGACTGACGGCCTCCCGACCCCCGTGCCAAGGGTCGGGGCGGCGCGGCGCGGCGGTCAGGCCTTGCCGAGCACCTGGCGCTGGCGGCCGAGGCCGTCGATCTCGATCTCGACGACGTCCCCCGGGGCGAGGAACGGCTTGCCCGGGTGGCCCAGGGTGACCCCGGCCGGGGTGCCGGTGACGATCACGTCGCCGGGCTCCAGCACCATGAACTGGCTTGCGTAGCGGACGAGTTCGAGCACCGGAAAGATCATCTCGGCAGTGTTGCCGTGCTGTCGCCGCTCGCCGTTGACCCACAGCCGCAGTGCCAGGGACTGCGGGTCGGCCACCTCGTCGGCGGTGACCAGCCAGGGCCCGAGCGGGGTGAAGGTCTCCGCCGACTTGCCCTTGTCCCACTGGCCGCCGCGCTCGAACTGGAAGGCCCGTTCGGTGACGTCGTTGGCGATCGTGTAGCCGGCGATCACCCCGGCGGCCTCGGCGTGCGAGTCCAGGTAGCGGGCGGTGCGGCCGATCACGATCGCCAGCTCGGCCTCGTAGTCGGTCTTCTCGCCGCCGCGCGGCACCAGCACCTCGTCGTACGGGCCGACCACGGTGGAGCTCGGCTTGAGGAAGATCACCGGCTCGTCCGGGATCGCGGCCCCGGCCTCGGCCGCGTGGTCGCGGTAGTTGAGCCCGATGCCGACCACCTTGCCCGGTCGGGCCACCGGCGCGCCCACCCGCAGGCCGTCCAGGTCCACCACCGGCAGGACGCCGTCGGCCACCTCCCGGGCCAGCCCGGCGGTGTCCAGCCCGGACAGGAAGGCCCCGTCGAGGTCGCGGGCCCGCCCGGAGAGGTCGTACGCGGTGCCGTCCTCGCCCAGCACGACCGGGCGCTCGGCGCCCGGGGGTCCGACACGGAGGAGCTTCATCGATCCGTCACCAGCCTTTCGTCGCAGCTCACCGGGGCGGCGCGGACACCGCTCCCGAGTCTGGCAACGAGGTATATCAACGGCCCGGGTCGGTGGACCAGACCGTTCCGATGGGCGGATTCCCATCAAATCGCACAGCGGCACAGGGCCCCGAATCAGCGGCCCGTACGGTTGACAGCCGCCGGGCGCCCGACGTCACCCGGAGGATCCGCCGGCGAATCCGTACACGCCCAGGGCGAACGTCCGTGTGCCGGACCGCCGCGGGGCGCAGGATCCGGGACATGGAGATCACCCGGGTACGCGACGAATTGCACATGATCACCCTGGAGTTCGGCACCGCCTACCTCTGGCGGGACGACCACGGACTGACCCTGGTCGACACCGGCATCGCCGGATCGGCGGACGGGATCGAGAAGGGCATCCGCACCATCGGGCTGGAGCCGGCGGCGGTACGCCGGATCGTGCTCACCCACCACCACGAGGACCACACCGGCTCGGCCGCCGAGCTGGCCTGCCGCTGGAGCGCCGAGGTGGTGGCGCACCGGCTGGAGGCGCCGGTCGTCCGGCGCGAGCAGCCGGCGGCGCCGCCCGTGCTCAGCCCCTTCGAGCAGCAGTTGTGGGACGGGCTGCCGCCGATCCCGCCGGCCGAGCCCTGCCCGGTGCACCGCGAGGTCGAGGACGGGGACGTGCTGGACATCGGCGGCGGCGCGGTGGTGGTGCACGTGCCCGGCCACACCGACGGCAGCATCGCGCTGCACCTGCCCGGGCCCGGGGTGCTGTTCACCGGCGACGTGGTGTCCAACGTGCAGGGCCGGACCGGGCCCGGGGTGTTCCACACCGACCCGGCCCGCGCCCTCGCCTCCTTCCACCGGCTGGCCGCGCTGCCGGTGGAGACGGCAGTCTTCGGGCACGGCGACCCGATCGCCGCGGGTGCCTCAGCCGCGCTGCGCGCCGCCGCCGAGCAGCACCCGCAGGTCTAGCGCCTGCCCCGGGCCCGGGCCGAGCCGGGCGGCCTCCCGCTGCCAGTGGGCGAGGTCGCGCCGCAGGTCGGCCCGGGCCTCCGGGGTGGCGCCGGGCTGCTCCGCAAGCGCCTCCATCAGCGCGGCGCCGGCGCCCCGGAGGCCGTCCCGGGCAAGCCAGAGAGCCAGGTCGTGGCAGGTGCGCAGGGTGCGCGGGTCGGCCGGCCCGCAGATCCGGGCGAAGTCCGGGACGAGCTGCACCAGGATGTCCACCGCGTCCCCGGGCCGGCCCTCGGCGCCGTGCTGCCAGGCCAGGTCGGCCCGGCGGCGCAGCTGCTCCGGGCTGGGGTCGTCCGGCCGCAGCATCCCGGGGCGCACCGCGCTCAGCCGCTCCAGCACCTCGGCGGCGGTGGCGGGCCGGTCGGCGGGCCGCTTGGCGAGCAGCTGGGCGACCAGCTCGGCCAGGGCCGGGTCCTTGCCGCGCACCCGGGGCGGGGTCTCGGACATGTGCTTGCGCATGTAGTCGTACGGCGAGTCGGCGCGGAACGGGCGCCGGCCGGTGCTGACCTCGTACAGCATCACGCCGAAGGCGTAGAGGTCGGCCCGGCCGTCCACGGTGCCGCCGGACCAGCACTCGGGCGCCAGGTAGGGGACGGTGCCGACCACGCTGCCGGTGGAGGTGAGCCCGGTGGACTGGGTGAGCAGCCGGGCGATGCCGAAGTCCAGCACCTTGGCGCGGTTCCCGTTGTCCGCGATCATCACGTTCTCGGGCTTGATGTCCCGGTGGATGACACCGCTGCGGTGCGCGGCGTCCAGCGCCTCGCAGATCTGCGCCATCCAGGCGAGCGCCCGCCCGTGGTCGGGCAGGCCGTCCTTGAGGACCGCGGACAGCGGGCGGCCGCGGACCAGCTCCATCACCAGGTAGTGGAGCTCCCCGGAGAGGTCGGTGGCCCGGCCGTAGTCGTGCACCGTGACGATGTGCGGGTTGGACAGGTTGCCCGCCAGCTTGGCCTCCCGGACGAACCGGCCGACGGCCTCCCGGTCCGCGGCGTGCTCGGCCAGCAGCAGCTTGACCGCGACCGGCCGGTCCAGCACGGTGTCGGTCGCCCGCCAGACCACGCCGAAGCCGCCCTTGCCCAGCCACTCGTCCAGCCGGTAGCGTCCGCCGAGCACCTCTCCCTTGTGCATGCACTCCCCCAACGTGCCCGCGCCCGAACGGCGTTCGCCGTCGGCGGGGTCACCATAGCGGCGGTCGGGGACGAACGGGTGAACGAAGCCGGCCCCGGTGTCAGGGCTTGGGCTTGGGCAGGCCGACCGGGTTGATCTCGGAGGTCCGCACCGCCTCGTTCTCCAGGCCCCAGCGCTTGAGCACCTGCCCGTACGTGCCGTTCCTGATCGTCTCGTCGATCGCGCCGTTGAGCGCCTTGACCAGCCCGTTGTCCTTGCGGGTGGTCGCCGCGATCTTGCCGAGGACGTCGGCGCCGCCGCCCGAGTAGGTGCCGACCACCTCGGTCCGGCCGGTCTGCACGGCGTGGAAGGCCAGGCTGGGGTTGGGGCCGGTGTAGACGTCGATCCGGCCGGAGGAGAGCGCCAGGTAGTACTCGGTGCCGGAGAAGTACTTGATGTCGATCGGCTTGAGGCCGTTGCGGACGTTCTCCTCGCTCCAGGAGATCAGCAGCTTCTCCTGGTTGGTGCCGGTGGCGACGCCGACGGACCGGCCGGCCAGGTCCTTGGCACCGCCGACCTTGATCCCGCTGCCCTTCCTGGTCTCGAAGCCGAGGACGTCCAGCCGGTAGGTGGCGAAGTCGTACTTCTCCTTGCGCTCCTCGGTGACGGTGATGTTGGACAGGCCCGCGTCGTACTTGCCGCTGTCCAGGCCGACGAAGATGTTCTCCCAGGAGACCGGGTTGAACTCGACCTTGAGGCCGAGCACGTCGCCGATCAGCGAGGCGATGTCCGGCTCGACGCCGATGACGGTCCTGTCGTCGTCGGCGTAGAAGTCCAGCGGCGGGGTGGTACCGATGGAGGCGACGACCTTCAGGGTGCCCCTCTTCCGGATCTCCTCCGGCACCAGCGCCGCGATCGCGTCGACCTTGGGCGTGCCGACCCGGTTCTGCCGGGGCGAGAGGTTCACCACCGTGCCGTCGGGCGCGGTGCTGCCCTTGGCTCCGGCGAGGTCCGCCGAGGCGCCGGTCGCGCCGCTGCCGCAGCCGGCCAGCAGGAGGGCGGCGGCGAGCGGGCCGGCGGCGGCCACGAGGGCGCGACGGGGTAGGGACATGGCGGAACTCCTGCTCGGTGAAGGCGGGTTGGGGGGATCGCCGAGGGAAGGGCGACTACAGGACCTTGGCCAGGAAGGCCCGGGTGCGCTCGTGCCGCGGGCGGTCCAGGACCTCGGCGGGCGGGCCCTGCTCGACCACCACACCGCCGTCCATGAAGACCACGGTGTCGGCGACCTCGCGGGCGAAGCCGATCTCGTGGGTGACCACGACCATCGTGGTGCCGCTGCGGGCGAGGTCCTTGATGACGTCCAGCACCTCACCGACCAGCTCGGGGTCGAGCGCCGAGGTGGGCTCGTCGAACAGCAGCACCTTGGGCTCCAGCGCCAGCGCCCGGGCGATCGCCACCCGCTGCTGCTGGCCGCCGGACAGCTGCCGGGGGTACGTGGCGGCCTTGTCGGCGAGCCCGACCCGCTCCAGCAGGGCCAGCGCCACCGCCCTCGCCCCGGCCCGGGACCGGCCCAGCGCGGCGACCGGCGCCTCGACCAGGTTCTCCAGCACGGTCAGGTGCGGGAAGAGGTTGAAGTTCTGGAACACGAAGCCGATGCCGGTGCGCTGGCGCAGCACCTCGCGCTCCTTGAGCTCGTACAGCCGGTCGCCTGAGCGCCGGTAGCCGATCAGCTCGCCGTCGATGGCGACGTGGCCGCGGTCGAGTTTCTCCAGGTGGTTGATCGCCCGCAGCAGGGTGGACTTGCCGGAGCCGGACGGGCCGAGCACCACGGTGACCGAGCCGGCCGGGACGTCCAGGTCGACCCCGCGCAGCACCTCCAGCCGGCCGAAGCTCTTGTGCAGGCCGCGGACCTGCACCATCGGGGCGGCCTCGGTCGGCGCGGCCTCGGTCGGCGCGGTCGTGGTCGGCGCGGTCGTGGTCGGCGCGGTCGTGGTCGGCGCGGTCGTGGTCGGCGCGGTCACGGGGTCCCTCCAGGGGTACGGACGACGGTACGGACGGCGGTACGGACGGCGGCACGGGCACTGGTACGGGCGGGCAGGCTCCGCAGGAAGGTCCGCAGGCGCTGCGGCGGGGTGGGCGGCGGGGTGCGCCGGGTGCCGCGGGAGAAGTAGCGCTCGACGTAGTACTGGCCGATCGACAGCACCGTGGTCAGCACCACGTACCAGACGGTGGCGACCATCAGCAGCGGCACCACCCGGCCGGTCCGGCCGTAGATCACCTGGGCCTGGTAGAACAGCTCGCCGATGGCCATCACATAGACCACCGAGGTGCCCTTGAGCAGCGAGATCACCTCGTTGGCGGCGGCCGGCAGGATGCCCCGCATGGCCTGCGGCAGCACGATCCGCCAGGCCTGCCGCCGGCGCGGGATGCCGAGCGCGGCGGCGGCCTCGCGCTGTCCGGCGTCCACCGCGATGATGCCGCCGCGGATGATCTCGGCGGCGAACGCGGCCTGGTGCAGCCCGAGGCCGAGCACGGCGGCGCCGAGCGCGCCGAGCACGCCGACCGTCTCGAACTCGCCGAAGGTCGGGCCGAACGGGATGCCGAAGCCGAACCGCTTGTAGAGGTAGGAGAGGTTGAACCAGAACACCAGCTGGACGATCAGCGGGATCGAGCGGAACACCCAGACGTACGCCCAGGCGATGGTCCGCAGCACCGCGCTGCGGGACAGCCGCATCCCCGCCACCACGGCGCCGAGCAGGAAGCCCAGCGCGGTGCCGTAGGCGGTGAGTTCGAGGGTGCGGCCGATCGCCTGGAGGATGGTGTCGGCGGTGAAGTACCGCCGGAAGGTGGCCCAGTCCCAGGCGGGGTTGGTGGCCAGGCCGTGCAGGAACTGGGCCAGTACGACGAGGGCGGCGATCCCGGCCGCCCAGCGCCACGGGTGCCGGGCGGGGACGGTCCGCAGGCCGTCCAGTCCGGCGGCGTCCAGGCCGGGGCCGGTCGCGGGTCCGGTCGCCGGTCCGGGCGGGGACGGCGGTGCTGGGGTGTCGACGGTCACGGGGGTCATCTGGGGACTCCTTCAACGGGCCCTGGCGTCACGGGTGTTCGGGCGGGCTGAGCTGCGACTCCTGGATCGCCGAGTCGGTGAGCCCCCACTTGCGGAGGATCCGCTCGTACGTCCCGTCCTTGATCAGCTGATTGACGGCCGCCTGGAACGCCGGGGCGAACGGGGAGCCCTTCTTGAAGGCGAAGCCGACGTCCAGCCGGTGGAACTCGTTGAGGAAGCGCACCCCGGCGGCCTCCTGCGCGGCCTGGTGGCGCAGCCCGTTGATGGTGGACATCTCGACGTCGACCCGGCCCTGCTGGAGGCCGGTGAGCAGGGCGCCGCCCTCGCTGAACGCCTTGACCTCGTACGGCTTCCTCCCGGCGTCGGCGCACACGCCCCTCTTGCTGTTGAGCGTGGTCTCGAAGGTGGTGCCGGCGCCGGTGCCGATGGTCAGCCCGCAGAGCTGGGTCAGGTCGGTGACCGGCTGGACGGCCGTGTTGTCCTTCTTCACCGCGAAGCCCTGGCCGTCGTCGATGTAGGTGACGAAGTCGACGGTCTTCAGCCGCGCGGCGGTGACCCCGAAGTTCCCGGTGCCGACGTCGAACTTGCCGCTGTCCAGGGCGGGCAGGATGGTCTCGAAGGCGGCCTCCTGGCGCTGCACCGTCAGGCCGAGCAGCTTGGCGACGGCGTCGGTGAAGTCCACGTCGACCCCGACCGGTTTCTTGCTCGCCTGGTCGGCGTAGAAGGCGCTGGGCGGGGCGCCGACGGACGAACCGAACTTCACCACACCGGACTTGCGCACCTCCTCGGGCAGCAGCGCGGCGGCGGCCTCCGACCTGGCCAGGCCGGAGACGACGTCCTCGGTGGCGGCGGCCGGCCCGCCCGCCCCGGCCCCGCCCACGATCTTCGGGTCCGAGCCGCACGCGGCCAGCGCCAGGACCGGCAGCAGGGCGGTGGCCGCGAGGAGGCGGCGGCGGACGGTGGTGGTTCTCACGGGGGGCCTTTCAGTGGGTCGGGAGCAGAGCCGGCAGGGGCTTCTCGAACGGGAGCGGGCCGGTGGGAACGGGCCGCCCCTGCTGCCCGTCGGCGGTGACGTCGAACAGCGGGGTGTAGCCGGCCGCCAGGTACAGGGCCTTGGCCTCGGGCTGGCGCGGGCCGGTGGTGAGGTACATCCGGTGGTAGCCGGCGGCCGCGGCCGTGCGCTCCAGCTCGGCCAGCACCCGGCGGGCCAGGCCGCGGCGGCGGTGCGCGGAGTGCGTCCACATCCGCTTGACCTCGGCGGTCCGCTCGTCATGGCGCATGTACGCGCCGCCGGCCACCGGTTCGCCGCCCGCCAGCAGGAGCAACAGCGCGCCGTGCGGCTCGGCGAAGGCGTCGGCCGGATAGCGGGCCATCTCCTGGTGGGCGCCGGGGCCGTAGCGGGTGACGTACTCGTGGGTGAGTTCGCGCAGCAGCGGTTCGACCAGCGGGTCGTCCAGGGTGACCTTGCGGAACTCCTCGCAGGGCACGTCGGGGGGCACCTGGCTCACGACCGCACCGCTCACGCCCGCACCGCGATCAGCTGGTGCCGGTCGCGTTCGGCGCGCGCCGCGGCCTCGGCCTTGGCGGCGTCCCGCTTGGCGGCGTCCCGCTTGGCGACCTCCTCGCGGACGATCGGGATGACGTACCGGCCGAAGTCGATCGCGTCGTCCAGCAGGTGGTAGCCGCGGGCGGAGAGGATGTCCACGCCGAGGTCGTAGTAGTCCAGCAGCGCCTCGGCGACCGTCTCCGGGGTGCCGACCAGCGCGTTGGAGTTGCCCGCCCCGCCGGTGGCCGCGGCGGTCGGGGTCCACAGTGCGCGGTCGTAGCGCTCGCCGGCTTCGGCGATCTCGATCAGCCGCTGGGAGCCGGTGTTCTCAGGTGTCGCAGCCTCCGGCTGGGCGGTCACCGGACGGCGCCTCGGCGCGAGCTCGCCGCTCTCCCGGCGGGCCCGGATGGCGGCCACCGTGCGGTGCGCCTTCTCCCAGGCCAGTTCCTCGGTCGGCGCGATGATCGGCCGGAAGGCCACCTGGATCCGCGGCGGGTCCGTCCGGCCGGCGGTCCGCGCGGCCTCCTTCACCCGCTCGATCTGCTCGGCGGTGCGGGCCAGCGGCTCGCCCCACAGGCAGTAGATGTCGGCCTCCGCGCCGCCGGCCGCGTAGGCGGCGTCCGAGGAGCCGCCGAAGGAGACCGCCGGGCGCGGCTGCTGCACCGGGAAGACGTCGGAGACGAAGTCGTTGAAGCGGTAGTGGGGGCCCTCGTGGTCGAAGGGCTCCCGGCTGGTCCACGCCTTCTTGACGATGCCGATGTACTCGCGGGTGCGCTCGTAGCGCTGGTCCTTGGTGAGGAAGTCGCCCTCGCGCTGCTGCTCGTGGTCGGTGCCGCCGGTGATGAAGTGGACGGTCAGCCGGCCGTCGCTGATCCGGTCGAGGGTGGCGAAGGTCTTGGCGGCGAAGGTCGGGTAGGAGACGTTCGGCCGGTGGGCGAGCAGGATCTGCAGCTGGTCGAGGTGCGAGGCGAGGAAGGCCGCCGCGGCGGCGGGCTCCGGGGAGCCGGAGCCGTACGCGAAGAGCACCCGGTCCCAGCCGTGGTCCTCGTGCGCCCGGGCCAGCCGCAGGGTGTAGTCGCGGTCGAAGGAGGCGGTGGTGCGCGGACTGGTCTCCGAACCGTCGCCGGTGGCGGCGATGCCGAGGAATTCGACGGGCATGGCGGAACCTTTCGGGGTGGGTCTGGTCCGGTGGGCTGCGGGCGGGCAGGCCGGAGGTGGCCGTGGCAGGGCGCGGCCGTCGGGCAAAGGGGCGGTGGAGCGGTGGAGCCGTGGCGGGGCAAACGGGTGCGAAGGGTGCGGGGGCACGAGGAGGGAGGGAACGGCCGGAGCGCGGTGCGAGGGCAGTGCGAGGGCGGTGAAGTGCGAGGCGGCAGCGTGTGCCTGACGATTCGTCAGCTCAACTAACGGACGACGGATCCCGGCCCGCGACGGGGCACACCGAGGGAGGACTCCCCGAAGGGATCAGAGCCGGACGGGCGGCCCGCTGCCGGGTCAGCCGCGACACGCCGCGGACCACACCCGACCGAAGTCGATGTGGTCGCGGGTGACCAGGGGCTGCTCGGCGTACATGGCCTCAAGTTGAGCAGTCGGCCGAGCGGTACGTCAACCATCCATCATTGCCGCACTGTTGCGATCTCCTGTCGCGTTTCCGGCGTGTTGCGGGCGGCCCCGAAGCGAGCCGGATCGCAGCCCGATCGCCGTCCGGTCGAGGCCCGGTCGCGGCCCGGTCGCGGCCCGGTCGCGGCCCGGTCGCGGCCCGGTCGCGGTCCGGTCGCAGCCCTATCACCCTTGACAGCCGTCGATCGCGCATGCGTACGATCGAAGCGGAGTGCAGTGCGCTGCGCCGGCCGTGTTGAGGGACGCGGGCCGGCTCCCGAGGGCCCGTACGTGATCACCCCCGTACCTCTCCCCGCCCGCACTCCGCCCAGGAGCCGCCGCCATGGCCACCCCGCAGGACGTCCTGCCCACCCCCGCCCCGGCCCTCGCCGGGAGCCCACCACCGCCCCCGGCCCCCGAGGCCCGGATCGTCGCCCGCCGCAAGCCCGGACAGTGGATCGCCGCCGCCGTCGCCCTCCTGCTGGCCGCGATGGCGGTCGACTCGGTGATCCGCAACCGGGCCTTTCAGTGGAGCGTGGTAGCCGAGTGGTTCACCGCCCGGTCCGTGCTCGACGGCCTGGCCCTCACCCTGTGGCTGACCGCCGTCACCCTCGCCCTCGGCTTCGTGTTCGGCACCGTCCTGGCCACCATGCGGCTGTCCACCAACCCCGTACTGCGAAGCATCGGTTGGGCCTACATCTGGATCTTCCGCTCCACCCCGCCACTGGTGCAGCTGCTGTTCTTCTTCAACATCGGCGCGCTCTACCCGACCCTCGGCCTGGGCATCCCGTTCGGCCCCGAGTTCGTCACGGTGAAGACCGTCAACCTGATCGGCCCCACCCTGACCGCCGTCATCGGCCTCACCCTGCTGGAGACCGCGTACGCCGCCGAGGTGATCCGCGGCGGCATCCTCTCCGTCGACCGCGGCCAGTGGGAGGCCGCGGCCGCGCTCGGGCTGGGCCGGTGGCGGGTGCTGCGCCGGATCGTGGTGCCGCAGGCGATGCGCTCGATCGTGCCGACCGCCGGGAACATGCTGATCGGCGCGCTCAAGGGCACCAGCATCGTCAGCGTGCTGGCCGTCTCCGACCTGCTCTACTCGGTGCAGCTGGTCTACCTGCAGTCCTACCGGGTCATCCCGATGCTGATGGTCGCCACCCTCTGGTACCTGGTGGTCACCACCGTGCTGTCCGTCGGCCAGTACTACCTGGAACGCCACTTCGCCCGGGGCGCCACCCGGGACGGCCTGCCGCCCACCCCGCTGCAGCGCGCCCGCGTGGCCCTCGGGAAGGCGGTCCGGGCATGACGTCCCTGGTCATCGTCGGCGCCGGGCCGCGCGGCACCGGGCTGCTGGAGCGGATCGCCGCCAACACCGCCGAACTGCTGCCCGCCGACCGGCCGTTGGAGATCCACCTGGTCGACCCGTACCCGCCCGGCGCGGGCCGGATCTGGCGCCACGAGCAGTCCCCGCTGCTGCGGATGAACTCGATGGCCGAGGACGTCACCATGTTCACCGACGAGCGCGCCACCATCGAGGGGCCGGTCCGGCCCGGCCCCTCACTGGCCGAATGGGCCCTGCGGCAGCGGGAGTTCGCGCCCTACCGGGAGGTCGCCGACCCGGCCGTCCGGGCCGAACTGGCCGCCCTGACGGCCACCGACTTCCCCACCCGGCGGGCCCAGAGCGCCTACCTGGACTGGGTGTTCCGCCGAGCCGTCGCCGACCTGCCGGCCCACGTCACGGCCACCGTCCACCGCGGCACCGTACGGCGGATCGACGGACCGGCCGACGGACCGCAGACCGTCCACCTCGACGACGGCACGCTCACCGCCGACCACGTCGCCCTCACCCTCGGCCACCTCGACTCCGCCCCGCACCCCCGGTACGCCGCCGACACCGCCTTCGCCGCCCGGCACGGCCGCTTCCACCTCCCGCCCGCCTACTCCGCCGACGTCGAGGCAGAGCTGGCCCGGATCGCCCCCGGCGAACAGGTGGTGCTGCGCGGCCTCGGCCTGGCCTCCGTCGACCTGGTCGCGATGCTCACCGAGGGGCGCGGCGGCCGCTTCGTCCCCACCGGCGACGGGCCCGCCCTGCGCTACCTGCCGTCCGGCCGCGAACCGGTGCTGCACCTGGGCTCCCGGCGCGGCGTCCCGTACCACTCCAAGACCGACTACCGGCTCCAGGGGCCGCCCGCCCCGCTGCCCCGGTACTTCGACGCGACCGTCGTGGACGCCCTGCTCGCCACCGGCCGGCCGCTCGAACTGCGCCGCGACGTCTGGCCGTCGATGGCCAAGGAGATCGGCTTCGGGCACTACCACGAGCTGTTCCACGCCCACCCGGAGCGCACCGCCCTGCCCTGGCCGGAGTTCCTGGCCCGCTACGACCGGTACGACTGGTACTCCCCCGAACTCGCCGCGCTGGTCGCCGAGGCCGTCCCCGACCCGGCCGACCGGATCGACTTCGAACGGCTCGACCACCCGCTGGCCGGCCTCGAACTCGGCTCCACCGAGGAACTCCAGGCCCGGCTGCGCGGGTACGTCACCGCCGACGCCGACCGCCGCGCCGACCCGGCCCACAGCGCCGACCTCGGCGCCTTCCTCGCCCTGCTCTCGCTGTTCGGCCAGCTCCCCCGGCTGCTGGCGGCCGGCCGGCTCACCGCCCGCTCGGTCGCCGAGGAGGTGGACGGCTGGTTCTTCGGCTACTTCGGCTTCCTCGCCTCCGGCCCGCCCGGCTTCCGGCTGCGCCAGCTGGTCGCGCTCTCCGAGGCCGGCGTGGTGCGCTTCCTCGGTGCGGGCGTACGGGTCGAACGGGACGAGCCCACCGGCACCTGGCGGGCCTCCGGCGCCACCGTGCCCGGCCACACCGTCACCGCCACCGCGCTGGTCGAGGCCTACCTGCCCAAGCACGCGTTGGCCCGCACCCTCGACCCGGTCCTGGGCGAACTCCACCGCGCCGGACGGGTGGTGGAGGAGGTGGTCAGCGACCGGGAGCACACCCACCGCTCCGGCCTGGTCACCATCGACCCGGCCGACAGCCGACTGATCGACCCCGCCCTGGGCGGCGCCCCGCACCCCCGCCGCACCGCGCTCGGCCCGCACACCAGCCTGCGGGCGGCGACCGCCTTCGCCCGCCCGCGCACCGACTCACCGGGGTTCCGGCAGAACGACGCCGCCGCCCGGGCGCTGCTGCGGGCCCTGGCGGCGCTCCCGACGGCGGCGCTGGTGGGGTGAACCGCGCCGGGGCCGACCGGAGCGGCTCGCCCCGGGCGGTCAGGGGCCGAAGACCTCCTCCACCAGGTCCTCGTCCGAGACGTGGTCCGGCGCCTCGAAGACCAGGTCGGCGACGCCCTTGAGGCCGACGCCCCGCTCCAGCGCGGCCACGCAGGCGGCGGCCTCCTGGTCGGTGGCGAAGTCCCACACCCGCAGCCGCCGGACCAGCACCAGCGCCTCGACCGGGCTCATCCTCGGCGTCCGGCGGCGGTGGGTGCCGCCCTTGCGGCCGGCCTGGGCGAGGCGCTGCTGGTAGCCGGCCAGGTCCTGCCAGGCCTGGACGGTGCTCGGGTGGTGCTCGCCCAGCGAGCGGGCGAGCTCGGGCAGCAGCGCGTGCAGGTGCGCCGTCGCGCCGTGCAGGTCGCCCCGGTTGGCCAGGTGGACGGCGAGGTCGTGCCGGGCCTTCAGCACCCGGCTGTCCTGCGGGCCCCAGGCCGCGGTGAGGTCCGGCAGCAGTGCGTGCAGCAGCCGGACAGCGGTGACCGAGGAGCCGCTCTCGCCGATGCACCAGGCCAGGTGGTAGCGGGCGCCCAGGGTGTCCGGGTCGGCCGGACCGAGCGCCGCGTGCATGTCGCCGACCACGCTGGACAGCAGCCGGATCGCACCGTCCAGGTCCCCGGCGCGGCTGAGGTACCAGGTGAAGTCCCGCCAGGCGCCCAGGGTGTCCCGGTCGGCGGCACCGAGCGCGGTGACGCTCTCCTGGGCGATCGTCTGCAGCAGCATCGCCGACTCCCCGGCCGTCGCCGCCCGGTACGCGGCCGACCGGCGCTCGCGCAGCCCGGCCCGGACGGCGTCGTCGACCGGCGCGGGGGCCACCACCGGCGGGGTCGTCAGCGGGGGCAGCACGGACGGTGCCCCGGGAACGGCGGGCGGCACGGCGGGCGGCGCCGGAGGCATCGCGGGCCTCGCCGGCGCGGCGGGCGGCGTGGGCAGGGCGGGCGGGGTGGACGGAGTGGACGGGGCGGACGGGGCGGACGGCGGCAGCGGCAGCGGCGGAGGCACCACCGGCCCCACCGGAACGGACCCGACGGAATCCGAGGGAGCCGCCGACGGGACGGTCGAAGGAGCCGGCGGCACGGCCGCCCCCCGGTCCACCACCGTCGGCACCGCGCCCCCCGCCCCGCTGCCCGGCCACCCGGCCAGCTCGGCGAGCCGCCGCTCGACCGTACGGGCGTCGGCCGGCCGCTGCTGCGGGTCCTTGGCCAGCAGCTCCGCGACCAGCCCGGCCACCTGCGGCGGCAGCCCGAACTGCGCCGGGTCCAGCGCGGGGGGCGGCTCGTTGAGGTGCTGGTACATCAGCACCGGCGTCGAGCCCCCGCTGAACGGCCTTGCCCCGGTGAAGAGTTCGACCAGCACGCAGCCCAGCGCGTAGAGGTCGGCCCGCCCGTCCACCCGGCCGCCGGTCCAGCGCTCGGGCGCCATGTACGCGGGGCTGCCGACGATCGTCCCGGTGGTGGTCAGTCCGCCGGCGCCGGTGTCCAGCTGGGCGATCCCGAAGTCCAGCACCTTCAGGTGCCCGGCGTCGGTGATCATCACGTTGTCCGGCTTGATGTCCCGGTGCACCATGCCCGCGTCGTGGGCCGCCGCCAGGGCCCCGCAGATCTCCCGCCCCCAGCGCAGGCTGAGCGCGGGCTCGGGCAGGCCCGTCCGCAGCACCTCGGTCAGGGTGCGGCCGGTGAGCAGCTCCATCACCAGGAAGGTGACCTGCCGGTCGGCGAGTTCGCTCTGCCCGAGGTCATGCACGGTGACGATGTGCGGGTGCGAGAGGTTGCCGGCCGCGCAGGCCTCCCGGACGAACCGCAGCGCGGCCTTCGCCTGGTCGCCGCCGTGGTGACCGATCACCTTGACCGCCACCGGCCGCCGCATCCGGGTGTCCTGGGCCCGCCACACCACCCCGAAGCCGCCCTGGCCCAGCTTCTCCCGCAGCTCGTACCGGCCGTCCAGAACGTCCCCGACTCGCACGGCGCCCCTCCCCTCCCGTTGTGACGCCCAGACTCTACCGACGGCCCTCCCCCTGCCACGGGCCAGGTGGAAGGATGGGCGGAGAGCCCCCGCAACGGTGCGCCGGCTCGCACCAGCACAGCCCCGAGGAGCGCAGTCATGGCCAAGCAGGCCCCGCAGAGCGACCCGGTGCAGGACGCCCCCGAGGTGTCCGCGCCCCAGCACGCGGCCGCCGGCCTGCCCGCCGTCGGCCACAGCCTGCGGATGGCCGCCGAGCAGATGGGCGTCCGCCGCACCGTCGCCACCCTGCTCAAGGTCAACCAGCCGAACGGCTTCGACTGCCCCGGCTGCGCCTGGCCCGAGCCGGACAGGACCCACACCGCCGAGTTCTGCGAGAACGGCGCCAAGGCCGTCGCCGAGGAGGCCACCGAGCGCCGGATCCGGGCCGAGTTCTTCGCCGCCCATCCGGTCGCCGACCTGGCCGAGCGCTCCGGCTACTGGCTGGGCCAGCAGGGCCGGCTCACCCAGCCGATGCTGCTGGACGAGGGCGCCACCCACTACACCCCGGTCTCCTGGGACGACGCCTTCGCGCTGATCGCCGAGGAGCTGCGCGCCCTGGACACCCCGGACGGCGCCGCCTTCTACACCTCCGGCCGCACCAGCAACGAGGCCGCGTTCGCGTACCAGCTGTTCGCCCGCCGGCTCGGCACCAACAACCTGCCGGACTGCTCCAACATGTGCCACGAGTCGTCCGGTTCGGCGCTGACCGAGACGCTCGGCGTCGGCAAGGGCAGCGTCAGCCTCAAGGACCTCTACCAGGCCGACCTGATCATCGTGGCCGGCCAGAACCCGGGCACCAACCACCCCCGGATGCTCTCCGCCCTGGAGCGCGCCAAGCGGGCCGGCGCCACCGTCGTCAGCGTCAACCCGCTGCCGGAGGCGGGCCTGGAGCGGTTCAAGAACCCCCAGCACGCGCGCGGCCTGGTCGGCCACGGCACCAAGCTCACCGACCTGTTCCTGCAGATCCGCCTCGGTGGGGACCTCGCGCTGTTCCGCGCGCTCAACCGGATCGTGCTGGAGCAGGACGGCGTCGACCGCGCCTTCGTCGCCGAACACTGCCACGGCTACGAGGAGTTCGAGGCGCAGGCGCTGAAGACCGAGCGCGACGAGGTGCTCGCCGCGACCGGCCTGCCCTGGGAGCAGATCGAGGAGCTGGGCCGGCTGGTGCTGGCCTCGAAGAAGATCATCGTCTGCTGGGCGATGGGCCTCACCCAGCACAAGCACGCCGTGCCGACCATCCGCGAGGTGGTCAACTTCCTGCTGCTGCGCGGCAACATCGGCCGCCCCGGCGCCGGGGTCTGCCCGGTGCGCGGGCACAGCAACGTCCAGGGCGACCGCACCATGGGCATCTTCGAACGCCCCAGCAAGGCCTTCCTCGACGCGCTGGAGAACGAGTTCGGCTTCGAGCCGCCGCGCGAGCACGGCCTCGACTCGGTGGACACCATCCGCGCGATGCGGGACGGCCGGGTCAAGGTGTTCTTCGCGATGGGCGGCAACTTCGTCGCGGCCACCCCGGACACCGAGGTCACCGAGGCGGCGATGCGGCGCTGCCGGCTGACCGTCCACGTCTCCACCAAGCTCAACCGCTCGCACGTGGTCACCGGCGCCCGCGCCCTGATCCTGCCCACCCTCGGGCGCACCGACCGGGACGTCACCGGCGCCGGCGCCCAGTTCGTCAGCGTCGAGGACTCGATGGGCCAGGTCCACTCCTCCCGCGGCGGACTGCGCCCGCCCGCACCCGGCCTGCTCTCCGAGACGGCGATCGTCTGCCGCCTGGCCCGTACCGTCCTCGGGCCGCGGGACACCGTGCCGTGGGAGGACTTCGCGACCGACTACGACACCCTGCGCGCCCGGATCGCCCGGGTGGTGCCGGGCTTCGAGGACTTCAACGAGAAGGTCCGCCGCCCCGGCGGCTTCACCCTCCCGCACGGCCCGCGCGACACCCGCACCTTCCCCACCGCGACCGGCAAGGCCAACTTCACGGTCAACCCGCTGACCGCCCCCGAGGTCCCGCCGGGCCGCCTGCTGCTGCAGACCCTGCGCTCCCACGACCAGTACAACACCACCGTCTACGGCCTGGACGACCGGTACCGCGGCATCAAGGGCGGCCGCCGGGTGGTCCTGGTCAACCCCGCCGACGCCGCCGAACTCGACCTCGCCGAGGGCCGGTACGTCGACCTGGTCAGCGAGTGGACGGACGGCACCGAACGCCGCGCCCCGCACTTCCGGGTCGTCCACTACCCCGTCGCCCGCGGCGGCGCGGCGGCCTACTACCCGGAGACCAACGTCCTGGTCCCGCTCGACTCCACCGCGGACATCAGCAACACCCCCACCTCCAAGGCCGTCGTCATCCGCTTCGAGCCCGACTCGGCGCCGACGGGCTGACCCGCCCCCGGACGGCACGGAGGCCGCCCCGCGTCACCGGACGCGGGGCGGCCTCCTAGGTCCTGGCCGGACAGGGCCCGGGCCGCCGGTTCAGTGCAGCAGGCCGCCCAGCGGCAGCGTGGCCGTGGGGCTGCCCGGTGCGGCGGCGCTCGACGAGCCGGTGGTGCTCGGCGTACCGGTACCGGTCGGGGTCTGCGTCGGGCTCTGGGTCGGGCTGCCCGTGGGGGTCTGGGTGGGCGTGCCGGTCGGCGTCTGGGTCGGCGTGCCCGTCGGGGTCTGGGTCGGGGTGCCGGTGGGCGTCCCGGTCGGCGTACCCGGGTCGGTCGGCGTGGGCGTGCCGGTGGACGGCGTGCCGCCCGGGGCGGGCGTCGCCGGGGTGCCGCCGGGCGCGGGGGCCGGGGTCGTCGGGGCCGGGCTGGGCGCGATCGGGGTGGCGGAGTCCCAGCCCTTGGGCAGGTCCGGCACCTTCCAGGCGCCGCCGGCGTCGTCCGCCGCGCCGTCCGGGTCGGGCCGGACGGCGCCGAGGATCGGCATCGAGCCGATCGGCGACACCTTGATGAAGGCGCCGGGCCGCGGGGCCTGGACGATGAGTCCGCCGCCGATGTACATCGCGACGTGCGAGGCGTCCTGGAAGTAGACCACCAGGTCGCCGGGCCGCAGCTGGTTGAGCGGGACGTGCTGGAGCTGTGCCCACTGCTCCTGGCTGGTGCGCGGGATGGCCTTGCCGGCGTGCAGCCACGCCTGCGAGGTGAGGCCGGAGCAGTCGTAGGAGTCGGGGCCGGTGCCGCCCCACAGGTACGGCTTGTTCAGCTGGGCGAGGGCGAAGGCGACGGCGCCGCGGCCGGCCAGCGAGGGGGTGCGCTCGCCCTTGCCGAGGGCGCCGGAGGCGAGGAAGGCGAGCTGGGCCTCGTCGGCCTGGGCCTTCTCCAGCTGTTCGAGTTCGGTCCGCTGGGCGCCGGTCAGCGAGGAGACCAGCTGTTCGACCGAGGCGAGGTCGGCGGCGACCTTGGTCTTGGCCGCGTCCTGCTGGGCGACCAGCGTCCGGGAGGTCGCGAGGGCGTCCTCGGTCTGCTTCTTCAGGCCGTCGAGGGCGTCCCGGTCGGCCTTCAGCTTGTCCAGGAACTCGGACTGCGAGCGGCTGGCCGCGGCGAGCAGTTCGGCGATGGTGACGGCCTCGTACGGGTCCTTGGAGAGCAGCAGTTCAGCGTAGGCGGAGGTGGCGCCGTTGCGGTACTGGGCGGCGGCGAGCTGGGAGGCGATGTCCGTCCCGGCGTCGACCTGCTTCTGCTGCCGGTCGAGCTTGCCCTGGAGGTCGGTGAGCGCGGCCTGCTGCTCGGTGACCTTGGCGACCGCGCCGTTGTACTGCTCGGTGGCGGCCTCGGCGCTCTGGTACAGCCCGTGGAGCTGGTCGAGCAGCGGTCCGAGGGTGGCCTTGGCGGCGGCGAGCGGGTCGGCGCCGGGCGCGACGGCGATGCCGGAGCCGGGGTCGGGCGAGGCGTAGGCGGCCTGGGTGGCGACCGGCAGGGCGAGTGCGGCGGCCGCGAGAACGGCTCCGCACCTCAGGGCCGCCCGTACCCAGGGACGCGCCCCCGACGTCTCCGTGCGCTGTGCAGCCCCGCCCATGGGTTGGTCCTCCCCGCCCTTGCCCTGTCCTGCCCCGGTGGCGCCGTCCGCGGGCTCCCCCGGGGACGATCCCGGAGATCCTCCCACGGGTTACTCGGCGGAAACAGAGCGCACGCGGACCAGGAGGTTAATTTCCGATTCATCTGTTGATCTGTGAGACAGCTCTCAGCAAACGGGGGCGAACCAGGACGTTCTCGGCTAAGGTCCAGCTCAGCGCGGCCAAGGTCACTCTCCCGAAAGCTCCTGGCCACCGCCGGGACACCGGCAGAACCACGATTCCCGACCCAGTTCACCTTCCGTTCACCAGACGGACCTACGGTCGCGACGTCATCAACGTCCGTGCGACAACTAAGACGATTGTTTGGGTATGGAACACATCTCGTTCCTGGTGGCCGTTGTGATCATCACGGCGCTCGCCTTCGACTTCACCAACGGGTTCCACGACACCGCCAACGCGGCCGCCACCGCGATCGCCACCGGCGCCCTTCGCCCCAAGGTCGCGGTCACCATCGCGGCCCTGCTCAACTTCGCGGGTGCGTTCCTGTCCGTGAAGGTCGCCACCACCATCTCCGGCGGCATCGTCAACGAGAAGGCGGGCGTCCACCCCGAGATCATCTTCGCCGCACTGGCCGGAGCGATCCTGTGGAACCTGCTGACCTGGCTGCGCGGCCTGCCGTCCAGTTCCTCGCACGCGCTGTACGGCGGCCTGATCGGCGCCACGATCGTCGGCGTCGGCATGAACGGCGTCAACTTCGACACCGTGATCACCAAGATCATCATCCCGGCGGTCGCCTCCCCCGTCGTCGCCGGACTCGCCTCCTGGGGCGCCACCAAGCTGGCCTACGCGATCACCCGCAAGGGCAACGGCGCCGCCACCGACAAGGGCTTCAAGACCGGCCAGATCTTCTCCTCCTCGCTGATCTCGCTCGCGCACGGCACCAATGACGCCCAGAAGACGATGGGCATCATCACCCTGACCCTGGTCTCCGTCGGCGCCCTTCCGCACGGTGCGCTGCCCCCCACCTGGGTGATCGTCTCGGCCGGCGCCGCGATCGCACTCGGCACCTACATGGGCGGCTGGCGGATCATCCGCTCGATGGGCAAGGGCCTGGCGGACATCAAGCCGCTGCAGGGCTTCGCCTCCGAGTCGGCCGTCTCCACCGTCATCCTGACCTCCTCGCACATGGGCTTCGGCCTCTCCACCACCCAGGTCTGCACCGGCGGCATCATGGGCGCCGGCCTCGGCGGCCCGAAGCCGGAGCTGCGCTGGAGCCTGGTCCGCCGCATGGTCTACACCTGGGGCCTGACCCTGCCGGCCGCGGCCCTGGTCTCCGGCGGGGCGGCCGTGCTGGCCCGCCAGGGCACCTGGGGCGTCGCCCTGGTCGGCGCGGTGCTGGTGGCCGGTTCGGCCACCATGTGGATGATCTCCCGCCGTCAGCCGGTGGGCGCGGACAACGTCAACGACGTCCCCGAGATCACCCCCGTCGAGGTCACCACCGCCACCCCGGCCAACGCCGCCCCCACCCCCGCCTCGACCACGGTCGCGGCCTGAGCGCCGAGACCGAGGAGCACTCACCATGCACATCAAGTGGAACGCCCTGGCCCAGACCGCCGGCATCAGCTTCGGCGTCACCGTCGCCGTGGTCTCCGTATTCGCCCTCGGCATCCTGGCGCTGTCCCGCCGGGAGGCCGCGCTGAGCGCCCGTGAGGCGGGCGGCCGGGCGGCCGGCGGCGGCAAGCCCGCCCTGCTGGCCGGCGCGTACGCCTGTTTCGCGCTCTGCGCCTGCGCCGTGGTCTACGGCCTGGTGCTGATCGCCGCGCCGTAGCAGCACCAGGCCGTAGGGCCTGCCAGCACCCGCAGCACGCCGAACGGGCCGGGGAGTGTCGAACACTCCCCGGCCCGTTGCGCGTTTCCCCGCCGCCGTCAGCTCTCCTGGCTGGTCCGCAGCGCGGTCTCCCGGATGAACAGCACGGTGACGAAGGCCAGCGCCGCGAAGGGCGCGGCCCACAGGAAGACGGTGCCCACGCCGTGGCCGAAGGCGTCGGTCACCAGCGGGAGGATCGGGGCGGGCAGCTTCGCGAGGTCCGGGATGCCGCCGCCGGCCGCCGCGTGCCCGGCCGGGATGTGCGCCGCGGCCAGGTTCTCGGTCAGGTAGTGGCCGACCTTGTTGGTCATCAGCGCGCCCAGCGCGGAGACGCCCATCGCGCCACCCATGGTGCGGAAGAAGGTGACGACGGAGCTGGCCGCGCCGAGCTCGTGCCGGGGCACCGTGTTCTGCACCGCGAGCACCAGGTTCTGACTGGTCAGGCCGAGGCCGATGCCGGTGAGCGCCATGTAGAGGGAGAGCAGCCCGTAGTCGGTGTCGACCCGGGCGGTGCCGAGCAGGCCGAAGCCGACGGCCAGCAGCGCGGTGCCGGTGACCAGGTAGGCCTTCCACCTGCCGTACTTGGTGATCAGCCGGCCGGCCACGGCGGAGGAGACCGCCAGGCCGACGATCATCGGCAGGGTCATCAGGCCGGCCGTCGTCGGCGACTTGTCCCGGGCCAGCTGGAAGTACTGGCTGAGGAAGGTGGTCGCGCCGTACATCCCGACGCCGACCAGCACGCTGGCGATCGCGGCCAGGGTGACGGTGCGGTACTTGAAGAGGTCCGGCGGGATGATCGGCTCGGCGGCGCGGCGCTCGACCACGATCGCCAGGGCGCCCAGCAGCAGGCCGCCGCCGACCATCACCGCGGTCTGCCAGGACAGCCACGGGTAGTTGGTGCCCGCCAGGGTGATCCAGATCATCAGCAGGCTGACGGCGCCGGTGATGACCAGCGCGCCCAGGTAGTCGATCTTCACCTTGCGCTTGACCACCGGCAGCTTGAGGGTGCGCTGCACCACCAGGATCGCGGTCACGGCGAACGGGATGCCGACGTAGAAGCACCAGCGCCAGCCGAGCCAGGAGGTGTCGACGATGACGCCGCCGATCAGCGGGCCGCCGATGGTGGCGAGGGCGAAGACCGCGCCGAAGTAGCCGCTGTACCGGCCGCGCTCGCGCGGCGGGACCATCGCGGCCAGGCAGATCTGGCCGAGCGCGACGACACCGCCGGCGCCGACGCCCTGCAGGGCTCGGCAGGCGATCAGTTCGCCGGTGTTCTGCGAGAGCCCGGCCAGCGCGGAGGTGGCGATGTAGATCAGCAGGGCTATCTGGAGCAGCAGCTTCTTGCTGACGAGGTCGGAGAGCTTGCCCCAGATCGGGGTGGCGGCGGTCATGGTGAGCAGCGCCGCGGTGATGACCCAGGTGTAGGCGGACTGGCCGCCGTGCAGGTCGGTGAGGATGTGCGGCAGGGCGTTGGAGACGACGGTCGAGGAGAGCACGGCCACGAACAGGCCGAGCAGCAGGCCGGACAGTGCCTCCATCACCTGCCGGTGGGTCATCGGTCGGTCGTCGACGGCGGCTGCGGTGCCGGTCGAGGCCTCGGTGGTCACGGTCATCTGGGTCCTTCGGCGAGGCGGGCTGGGCGTGGAGCGCGGGGTGCGGGGGTACGCGGGGCATGAAAATTTGTTGCCTTAAGCAACCATACGACCGATGGTTGACTAGGGCAACTTTCTTCAAGCTCCAGCAAAGCCCGCGCCCGGGCGGCCCGCTCACTCCGCGGGCGGCTCCCCCAGCACCTCGTTGAAGCGGTGCAGCAGCTCGGCGAACCGGTCCACGTCCTCGCGCGGCCAGCCGTTCATCACCTCGCGCACCCGTCGCATCCGGACGTCCCGGGCCGACTCGTAGCGCCGCCGGCCGTCCTCGGTCAGCGAGACCAGCGCCGCCCGGCGGTCCAGCGGGTCCGCCTCCCGGGCGACCAGGCCGAGCTCCTCCAGCGCGCGGATCTGCCGGCTCACCGTCCCCTTGCCGACCGCGAAGTGCACGCCGACGTCCGTCACCCGCACCCGCCCGGCCTGCTCGATGTAACCGAGCATGCTGTACGCCATGCCGTCCAGCCCGGGGTGCACCCGACGTGAGAGTTCCGCCACTCTCGCGCGGCCCCGCCGGAACATCAGCCCTACCTCACGCTCCACCGCCACCAGGGCTTCCTCGTCCGTCACCGCGCCAGTATCGCCCAGCGGCGGTGGCCGAGAATCGGCGCGGGAGGTAGGACAACCCAGTTAGTTCATGGTATTAAGTATCCGTTTTCCGCCGATACGCAAGGAGATGTGGATGGCCGCCCGGGGGCAGGGATTCGTCGCGGAACTGAAGGGCGCGGTCACACCGCGTGCGGCACTGCTCGTGATCGGGGTGCTGCTGCTGCAGCTCGGCTTCATCACCTCGTACGTCGGAGCGCTGCACCACCCGACCCCGCACAAGCTGTCGATCGCGGTGGTCGCCCCGCCGCAGGTCACGCCCAAGCTGGTGGCGGCCCTGGGGTCGGTGCCGGACGAGGCCGTCAAGCCCGTCACCGCGCCGGACACCGAGACGGCGACCCAGCAGATCAAGGACCAGAAGATCTACGCCGCGCTGGTCGTGGACCCGAACGGCACCGAGGACACCCTGCTCACCGGCAGCGCCCGCGGCACCTCCGCCGCCAAGGCCGCCGAGAGCATCACCACCGCACTGGACAAGTCCCAGGGCCGCACCGTCAGGGTCGAGGACGTCGTCCCGCTGGCCAAGGGCGACACCAACGGCCTCACCGCGTTCTACCTGGTCATCGGCTGGTGCGTCGGCGGCTACCTGGTCGCCTCCATCCTCGGCATCAGCGCCGGCTCCAAGCCGGCCAACGTCCACCGCCTGCTGATCCGCCTCGGCGTCCTGGCGCTGTACTCGGTCGGCGCCGGCCTCGGCGGCACGATCATCGCCGGACCGGTGCTGGACGCGATGCCCGGCTCGATCCTGGCCCTGACCGCGATCGGCGCCCTGGTGGTGTTCACGGTCGGCGCCTTCACCATGGCGTTGCAGTGCCTGTTCGGCATCATCGGCATCGGCCTGGCCGTGCTGGTCTTCGTGGTGCTCGGCAACCCGAGCGCCGGCGGCGTCTACCCCGCCCCGATGATGCCGCCGTTCTGGCGCGCGATCGGCTCGCTGATCCCCAACGGCGCCGGCACCAGCGCCACCAAGTCGATCGCCTACTTCAGCTCCACCAACCTGGGCATGCCGATCCTGGTCCTGGTGATCTGGGCGGTGATCGGCATCGGCGTCGCCTTCCTCGCCGTCCTGCGCGGCCCGCGCGGCCCGCGCGACGGCGAGCGCGAGCTCACCACCGAGGCCCCCGCCACGGCCTGAGCCCCGACGCGGCACCGATCCGGCACCGCTCCGGCACCGACCCGAGCCCCTGGCCAGCACGGCCGGGGGCTCGGTCGCGTTCCGAAGGGGTACGGGCCGGGCTCAGCCGCCCGCGAGCGGCCCCGGGTCGGCGACGATCGCGCGCACCACGCCCACCGCCGCGCCCAGCAGCGGGCCGCGCCGGCCCAGCCGGGAGACCGTCAGCCGCTCCGGCGTCCACGGCCGTACCGTCACCCGGGCGGTCAGCTCGCGCCGCATCGCCGACAGCAGCCAGGGCGCCAGCCGGGCGTAGCCGCCGCCCAGCACCACTTCGGCCGGGTCCAGCAGGTTGACCGCCCCGGCGGCCGCGATGCCGAGTGCCGAGCCCGCCCCGGCCAGCGCGGCCCGGACCGGTTCGTCCCCGGCGGCGGCCCGTTCGGCCAGCAGCGTCACCCAGTCGCCGCGCACGCCGGCCAGCCCGGCCGCCCGCAGCACCGCCGTCTCGCCCGCGTACTGCTCCAGGCAGCCGTGCGCCCCGCAGGCGCAGCGCGGCCCCTCCGGGTGGACGGGCATGTGCCCGAGTTCGCCCGCGTAGCCGCGCGCCCCGCGCAGCAGTCGGCCGCCGACCACCACGGCCGCGCCGACGCCCGCCTCGGCGGAGACGTACAGGAAGTCCTCCGGGCTCTCGCCCAGCCACCGTTCGGCCAGTCCGCCGAGGTTGGCCTCGTTGTCCGCCTCCACCGGCAGCTCCCCCAGGCCGTCCCCGGCCAGCCGCAGCGCCGGGCGCAGCGCGGCGGCCAGCGGGACGTCCTGCCAGCCGAGGTTGGCGGCCCGCTGGAGCACCCCGCCGCCGACCAGCCCGGGGACGGCCAGGGTGAGCCCGGCCGGGCGCAGGCCCGACTCGGCGACGGCCGAGTGGATCAGCCGGGCGAGGTCGGTCATCACGGCGGCGGGCGGCCGGCCGCGGTTGGCGCTCTCCTGGCGGCGCCAGGCGCGGACCTCCCCGCGCAGGTCGACCACGCAGACGCCGAGGTGGCGGACGCCGATCTCGGCGCCCAGGCCGCCGGGGCCCAGCGGGTTGAGTCCGAGCGCGGTGCCGGGGCGGCCGACCTTGCCGCTGGGGGCGGCCGGGCCCTCCTCGACGACCAGGCCGCCGGAGATCAGCTGTTCGGCGAGCGAGGAGACCGCGGCCCTGGTCAGCCCGGTCTCGGCGGCCACCTCGGCGCGCGAGCGGGGGCCGCGGGCGATCACCCCGAGCACCAGGGCCAGGTTGGCCCGGCGCATCCCCTGCTGGCTGGCGGGCCCGGCCCGAACGCCGTCCGGCTCCCCGCGCATAACTCTCACCTCACGGTCTCGGAGCGCTCACGGTCACGGAGCGGCTCACGGTCACGGAGCGGCTCACGGTCACGGCGCACCTCTTGGACTCAGGTCGCGTCCCGTGGCATCTCGGGTGCAGCGTAACCGGGTTCCACCTCGGAGTGCGTCCGCACGACGGGGCTGGTGAAGACCCAGCGCCGCATCGCCCAGAAGCGGAACAGCATGGCGACGAAGGTGCCGACGACCATCCCGCTGAGGAAGTCCGCGACCTCCTGCTGGAACGGGCTGAGGTAGGGCTCGCGCAGGCCGAGGGCGTACCGGGAGAGCGCCAGCGGGATCACGTTCACGCCGATCGCCACCGCGCTGACCAGGAAGAACAGCAGGGCCTCCGGTGGGCGCCCGTCCGTCCGGAAGGCCCAGCGGCGGTTGAGTACATAGGAGACGACGGTGGCGATCACCGTCGCCACCGTCAGCGCCACCACCGGCGCGTGCGCCAGGACGGTGAACTTGAGCTCGAAGTCGATCACCGTGGTGAGCGCGAAGCAGCCGCTGCCGACCAGCAGGAACTTCACCGGTCGGCGGTGCCGCACCAGGAACGGGCGCAGCCGGGCCGGCACCCGGGCCAGGGCGCGCTGCGTGGGGGACGGCATCTCCGCAGTGTTGCACGCGGAGCGGCCGTCCCCCCGTCGGCCACGTCAGGCCGCGGCGACCAGCACCCCGGCGGGCTCCAGGGCCAGCGCGAGCACCTCCCGGACGTCCGCCACCGGGTGGACGGTGAGCCGCTCCAGCACCTCGGCGGGGACGTCGTCCAGGTCGGCCTCGTTGCGCTTGGGGATGATCACCGTGGTGAGGCCGGCCCGGTCGGCGGCGAGCAGCTTCTGCTTCACCCCGCCGATCGGCAGCACCCGCCCGGTCAGCGACACCTCGCCCGTCATCGCCACGTCGGTGCGCACCTTGCGGCCCGAGAGCAGCGAGGCCAGCGCCGTGGTCATGGTGATGCCGGCGCTCGGCCCGTCCTTGGGGACGGCCCCGGCCGGGACGTGCAGGTGCACGCCGCGGTCGCGCAACGAGGTGACCGGCAGTTCCAGCTCGGCACCGCGCGAACGCAGGAAGGAGAGCGCGATGTGCGCGGACTCCTTCATCACGTCGCCCAGCTGCCCGGTGAGGGTCAGCCCGGTGCCGCCGGTCTCGGCGTCGGCCAGCGAGGCCTCGATGTAGAGGACGTCGCCGCCGGCTCCGGTGACGGCGAGGCCGGTGGCCACCCCGGGGACGGCGGTGCGCCGCTCGGCGGGCTGCTGGGCGGACTCCGGCACGTGGTGCGGTCGGCCGATCAGGGCGCGCAGGTGCTCCGCGCCGACCGTGGCGGGCAGCTCGCGCTCGCCCAGCTCGGCCTGTGCGGCGATCTTGCGCAGCACCCGGGCGATCGAGCGCTCCAGGGTGCGCACGCCCGCCTCCCGGGTGTACTCCCCGGCGAGGCGGCGCAGCGCCTCCTCGTCGACGCTGACCTGTCCGTCGCCGAGGCCGGCCTTCTCCAGCTGGCGCGGGAGCAGGTGGTCGCGGGCGATGACGACCTTTTCGTCCTCCGTGTAGCCGTCCAGGCGGACCAGCTCCATCCGGTCGAGCAGCGGCTCGGGGATGGCCTCCAGCACGTTGGCGGTGGCGAGGAAGACGACGTCGGAGAGGTCGAGCTCGACCTCCAGGTAGTGGTCCCGGAAGGTGTGGTTCTGGGCCGGGTCCAGCACCTCCAGCAGGGCGGCGGCCGGGTCTCCCCGGTAGTCGGAGCCGACCTTGTCGATCTCGTCGAGCAGGACGACCGGGTTCATCGAGCCGGCCTCCTTGATCGCCCGCACCAGCCGGCCGGGCAGCGCGCCGACGTAGGTGCGCCGGTGGCCGCGGATCTCCGCCTCGTCCCGGACGCCGCCGAGCGCGACCCGGACGAACTTGCGGCCCATGGCGCGGGCCACCGATTCACCGAGCGAGGTCTTGCCGACGCCGGGCGGGCCGACCAGGGCGAGCACCGCGCCTCCCCGGCGGCCGCCGATCAGGCCGAGCCCCTGGTCGGCCCGGCGCTTGCGGACGGCCAGGTACTCGACGATCCGCTCCTTCACGTCGCCGAGGCCGGCGTGGTCGGCGTCCAGCACGGCGCGGGCGCCGGCGATGTCGTACGCGTCCTCGGTGCGCTCGTTCCAGGGCAGCTCCAGGACGGTGTCCAGCCAGGTGCGGATCCAGGAGCCCTCGGGTGACTGGTCGGAGGAGCGCTCCAGCTTGTCGACCTCCTTGAGCGCCGCCTCGCGGACCTTCTCGGGCAGGTCGGCGGCCTCGACCCGGGCGCGGTAGTCGCCCTCCTCGTCGGCCGGGTCGCCGTTCAGCTCGGCCAGCTCCTTGCGGACGGCCTCCAGCTGGCGGCGGAGCAGGAACTCCTTCTGCTGCTTGGCCACGCCCTCCTCGACGTCCTTGCGGATGGTGTCGTTGACCTCCTCCTCGGCGAGGTGGTCGCGCAGCAGGGTGAGCGCGTACTCCAGTCGGGCGACCTGGTCGGCCTCCAGCAGCACCTTGAGCTTCTGCTCGGCGGTGGCGAAGGGCGCGTAGCCGATGTTGTCGGCGAGCTCGCCGACGCCCTCGATCCGGTCGACGCGGTCGACGATCTGCCAGGCGCCGCGCCTGCGCAGCCACTGGGTGGACAGCGCCTTGTACTCCTTGACCAGCTCGGCGGCCCGACCGGCCACCGGCATGCCGACCGAGGACTCCTTGAAGGGCGTGGTCTCCACCCAGAGCGCGGCGCCGGGGCCGGTGGTGCCGACCCCGATCCGGACCCGGCGCACGGCGCGCACCAGTGCGGCGGGGTCGCCGTCGGCGAGGCGGCCGACCTGCTCCACGGTGGCCAGCGTGCCGGCCGCCGCGTACGAGCCGTCCACCCGCGGGACCAGCAGGACCTGCGGCTTGCCGGAGCCGGTGACCGCCGCGCGGGCGGCCTCGACCGCGGCGCGCACCTCGGTGTCCTTGAGGTCCAGCGGAACGACCATGCCCGGGAGGACGACCTCGTCGTCGAGCGGCAGCACGGGCAGGGTGAGCGGTGTGGACGTCGATGCCATGATCTCTCCCCAGTCAGCGAACTTGAGTCGACCTGACTAAGTCTTCGCGGGCACCGGATGTTCCCGGCATCTTGTTCGCTGTGAGCGAACGCGCCGTCACCGGGGCGGTCGAGTGGAGGCGCCGTCAAAAGGGCGGGGAAAGAACGGCCCAAGAGGGCCCCGGCGTCAGCGCGCGGCGGACGGCGGCCGCACCCCGGCCCGCACCACCGCGAAGACCTGAGCGGTCGAGGAGGCGGCGGAGCCGACCCCCCGGAGCCGCGCCGAGCGGATCCGCGGCCGCGGCGGGCGGCGCTCGATCCGGCGCAGCCAGGGCCACAGCGCCGTCCCGGTGAGCAGCGCGGCCGGGTGCCCCACGGCCGTGACCAGGTCCTTCCCGGTGACGATCTGCTGGACGATCATCAGCCCGGCACCGGCCAGCACCGCCACCCGGGCGGACCGCGGCAGTGCCCCGGCCGCCGCGCCCAGGCAGGCGAACACCCCGTAGCTGACCCCGATGTCCAGCCGGTCCATCGCCTCCGGCGCCAGCCGCCCGGCCTCCACCGCGGTGATCACCACGCCCTGGGAGAGCAGCGTGGCCGCGACGTGCCCGATCGCGAACACCGCCGCCGCCCGGGCCGGGCCGACCCGGCGCTCCAGCGGCGCCAGGGTGAGGGCGAATCCCCACAGGTAGGGGACCCAGTCGCCGCCGGCCACCCAGACCCCGCTGAGCACGAGAGCCCGCAACGGGTGCTGGAGCAGGTTGTGGCCGTCCGAACTGGAGGCCTCCTGCAAGCGCTGGACGAGTTCCGGATCGGCGAGCCGGGCGAGGGTGGAAGTCGCTCCCACCACGGCCAGATATCCGAGCGTGAAGGGAGTGCGCCGGGGCGTCGGCACGCGTTCCAGCAGCCATTCGAGGACGCCGCCGCGAAGTCCGCACCGGAGCATTCCGTACGGCACCCGCGCGGACCCGCGCCCGGCGGAGTCCCGCCGCAGTCCCGCCATGACGCCTCCGCTCCACGCCCGCGGCCGGCGGTGCCCGAAGGTGCCCGGAGTACCGGCGCGGACGCCGGATTCCGCCCTGCGCGGCGTTGTCGCGGCCACGCTACGTCGAGGTTCTGAGAGGCACCTGAGAAAAGCCCGTGAAGACCGTCGACGCGGGGAGCGGCCGGATTACCGACATTGGTCCAGACCTTCTCCCGATTAACGCGTCAGTAGGGGCTCTGACCGGCGACTTGGCGTCAACTGAACTGCATACGTACCGTTACGCAGTGAAAATTCGCCGGGTAAGGTATCGGCCCGTGCCCACTCGTGCAGTGGGCCCAAGGGCGGCCGGACAGCCGCTCTCCGCGGGCCGGAAACGTCCGGTCCACCTGCCGGGAGGCATCCGCTGTCCGTACGCTGCGGAGTGCGCGGGAGAAGTGGGCGGAAGACCATCCGCCCGCCGCTCCCGGGCGCGCGACGGGACGGCGGACCCGGCACAGTCCACGACGGAACAAGACTACGAGCGGAGCCCCGCCATCCCCACAGGTGGCCGGCCCGCAGCCCTGGGGGCGGTGGCGTGACCGTGACAGAAATTCAGCAGGACAACCCCAACACCGGCGGCACTGTGAGCAGCCAGCGCAGAGTGCTGGTGGTGGAGGACGAACCCACGATCGCCGAGTCGATCGCCGCCCGGCTGGGCGCCGAGGGGTTCAAGGTCGCCGTGGCCCACGACGGCCCCGGCGCGGTGGACGGCTTCCACACCTGGCAGCCGGACCTGGTGGTCCTGGACATCATGCTGCCCGGCTTCGACGGGCTGGAGGTGTGCCGCCGGATCCAGGCCCAACGCCCGGTGCCGGTACTGATGCTGACCGCCCGCGACGACGAGACGGACCTGCTGGTCGGCCTCGGCGTCGGTGCCGACGACTACATGACCAAGCCCTTCTCGATGCGCGAACTGGCCGCCCGGGTCAACGTGCTGCTGCGCCGCGTCGAGCGCGCCCAGCAGGCCGCCCGCACGCCCGCGCTCGGCAGCCTGCGCTTCGGCGAGCTGGAGATCGACCACGTGCAGCGCCGGGTCCGGCTCGCCTCGGGCGACGTCCACCTGACGCCGACCGAGTTCGACCTGCTGGCCTGCCTGGCCGCCCAGCCGCGCGCGGTGCTCACCCGCGAGCAGCTGCTGGCCGAGGTCTGGGACTGGACCGACGCGTCCGGCACCCGCACCGTCGACAGCCACGTGAAGGCGCTCCGCCGCAAGATCGGTGCCAGCTGGATCCGCACCGTCCACGGCGTCGGATACGCGCTGGAGGCCCCGCTCTCCTGACGGGGGCTCCGGGCGACGGGCCACCGGGGGGCCCGTGTCCGGCACCGCCGTGACACCACGCGGGGATCACAGGGGACCAATGACCTTTCCACAGCAACGCAACGGGGACGCCGACGGCGCGCGCCCGCAGAACCTGGCAGCCCGCGCGGCCAGCCGGGTCTGGGCCGACATCCGTCCGCTCGACCCGGTCCGCTCGATCAAGGGCAAGCTCGCCCTGCTGGTGATCGTCTCCGTGTTCCTGGCCACCGGGATGGTGGTCGTCGCGATCAGGTCCGAGACCCAGATCCGGATCATCATGGTCTTCTCCATGATCGCCTCGCTGCTGTTCATGCAGTTCCTCGCGCACGGGCTGACCGCCCCGCTGCGCGAGATGACGGACGCCGCCCGCGCGATGGCCTCCGGCGACTACAGCCGCCGGGTCGAGGTGAGTTCGCGCGACGAGATCGGCGAGCTGGCGGCCGCCTTCAACGCCATGGCCGCCGACCTCCAGGCCGCCGACCGGCACCGCCGCGAGCTGGTCGCCAACGTCTCGCACGAGCTGCGCACGCCGATCGCCGCGCTGCGCGCCGTGCTGGAGAACGTGGTGGACGGCGTCGTCCAGCCCAATCCGGCGACGCTGGGGGCCGCGCTGGAGCAGACCGAGCGGCTCGGCCGACTGGTCACCCACCTGCTGGACCTCTCCAAGATCGACGACGGCGTGGTCGACCTGGACGCCCGCCCGTTCGAGGTGCGCGAGTTCCTGGACGGCGTGCTGCGCGGGGTCACCGTGGACGGCGCGACGGCCGGCGGGGCGTTCTCCCGGCGCGGCGACGTCCGACTGGCCCTGGAGGTCAGCCCCGCCGGGCTGACCGCCGTGGCGGACCCGGAACGGCTCCACCAGGTGGTCGCCAACCTGGTCGACAACGCCTGCAAGCACTCCCCGCCCGGCGGCACCGTCACGGTGCGCGCCAGACCCGAGGGCGAGGAGGGCGGCCTGCTGCTGGAGGTCCAGGACGAGGGTCCGGGCATCCCGCCGGCGGACCGCGGCCGGGTCTTCGAACGGTTCAGCCGCAGCGGCACCGCGACCGCCGCCGGACCGGGCGCGGACGGCGGCACCGGGCTGGGCCTGGCGATCGCCCGCTGGGCGGTGGACCTGCACGGCGGCCGGATCGCCGTGGCGGAGTCGCCGCGCGGCTGTCGGATCGAGGTCCGGCTGCCGGGACAGTCCTGAGCGCCGGGACATTTGTCACAGATCCGACACAGACGCATACGAAGATCGTCAATCGATTCGCCTGGCTGTTTGTCCGCTTTCGCCCCGCTTTGCGGGGCGATCGGGCCCGATCGGTTCCCCTCAGATACGGCTTTCTAACGTACTTTTTCAGCCAACCTGCAGGTCAGGACTGTGATCTGGGCGACGCCTGGGGCCCGGGGACTGCGCGATCACTGGTCAGGGGCGTAGCCTTAATCCCCGCTGTCCAAACATCCCAAAAGGAAGCGGAAGAGGGCGGTTGCCGCCGTGTCGCCACAGTCCCCTGAAACCCCCAACAGCTCGGCCCCACGCAGTACGGAGAAGCCCACTGGCTTCGGCCCCAATGAGTGGCTCGTCGATGAGATCTACCAGCAGTACCTCCAGGACCCGAACTCGGTAGACCGAGCCTGGTGGGACTTTTTCGCCGACTACAAGCCCGGTACCGAGGTGACCCCAGTGACCCAGGCCGCGACCCAGGCCGGCCCCACGCCGACCCCTGCCGCTGCCCCCGTGCCCGCCGCTGCTGCTGCTCCGGCCGCACCTGCCGCACCCGCCGCCCCGGCCGCTCCGGCCCCGGCTGCCGCACCGCTCGCCGCCGCGCCCGCCGCGCCGCCGGCCCCCAAGGCCGCCGCCCCGGCCGCGCCCGCCGCCACCGCCGCGGCCGGCCCCGAGCTGGTCCAGCTGCGCGGCCCGGCCAAGGCCGTCGCCACCAACATGGACGCCTCGCTGGAGGTGCCGACCGCGACCTCGGTCCGCGCCGTCCCGGCGAAGCTGTTGATCGACAACCGCATCGTCATCAACAACCACCTGCAGCGCGCCCGCGGCGGCAAGGTCTCCTTCACCCACCTGATCGGTTACGCCCTGGTCCAGGCCATCAAGGCCGCCCCGGGCATGAACTACAGCTACAAGGTGGAGGACGGCAAGGCCTTCCTGGTCAAGCCGGAGCACGTCAACCTCGGCCTGGCCATCGACCTGGTCAAGCCGAACGGCGACCGCCAGCTCGTCGTCGCGGCCATCAAGAAGGCCGAGACCCTCGACTTCTACGGCTTCTGGCAGGCCTACGAGGACATCGTCCGCCGGGCCCGCGCCAACAAGCTGACCATGGACGACTTCACCGGCGTCACGGTCTCGCTGACCAACCCCGGCGGCATCGGCACCGTGCACTCCGTGCCGCGCCTGATGCAGAACCAGGGCACCATCGTCGGCGTCGGCGCCATGGAGTACCCGGCCGAGTTCCAGGGCTCCGCCCCGGAGACCCTGTCCCGGCTGGGCGTCTCCAAGATCATGACGCTGACCTCGACCTACGACCACCGCGTCATCCAGGGCGCGGCGTCCGGCGAGTTCCTGCGCGAGATCCACCGCCTGCTGCTCGGCGAGAACGGCTTCTACGACGAGATCTTCGAGTCGCTGCGGATCCCGTACGAGCCGGTCCGCTGGGCCACCGACGTCGCCACCACCCACGACGACGAGGTCAACAAGACCGCGCGCGTCATGGAGCTGATCCACGCGTACCGCGTGCGCGGCCACCTGATGGCCGACACCGACCCGCTGGAGTACAAGCAGCGCAAGCACCCCGACCTGGACGTCACCACCCACGGCCTCACCCTGTGGGACCTGGAGCGCGAGTTCGCGGTCGGCGGCTTCGGCGGCCAGAAGATGATGAAGCTCCGCGACATCCTCGGCCTGCTGCGCAACACGTACTGCCGCACCGTCGGCGTCGAGTACATGCACATCCAGGACCCGAAGCAGCGCAAGTGGCTGCAGGAGCGCCTGGAGAAGCCGTACGCGAAGCCCGAGCGCGAGGAGCAGCTGCGGATCCTCCGCCGCCTCAACTCGGCCGAGGCCTTCGAGACCTTCCTGCAGACCAAGTACGTCGGCCAGAAGCGCTTCTCGCTGGAGGGCGGTGAGTCGCTGATCGCCCTGCTGGACGCGACCATCGACGCCGCCGCCGAGCACCGCCTCGACGAGGCCGTCATCGGCATGGCCCACCGCGGCCGCCTGAACGTGCTGGCCAACATCGTCGGCAAGCCGTACGGCAAGATCTTCGGCGAGTTCGAGGGCAACCTCGACCCGAAGTCGATGCACGGCTCCGGCGACGTCAAGTACCACCTGGGCTCCGAGGGCACCTTCACCGGCCTGGACGGCGAGACCATCAAGGTCTCGCTCGCCGCGAACCCCTCCCACCTGGAGACGGTCGACCCGGTCGTCGAGGGCATCGCCCGCGCCAAGCAGGACATCCTGGACCAGGGCGGCACCACCTTCCCGGTGCTGCCGATCCAGATCCACGGCGACGCGGCCTTCGCCGGCCAGGGCGTCGTCGCGGAGACCCTGAACATGTCGCAGCTGCGCGGCTACCGCACCGGCGGCACGATCCACCTGGTGGTCAACAACCAGGTCGGCTTCACCGCCGCCCCGGCGTCCTCGCGCTCGTCGATGTACTGCACCGACGTGGCCCGGATGATCGAGGCCCCGATCTTCCACGTGAACGGCGACGACCCGGAGGCCGTGGTCCGCGTCGCGCGGCTCGCCTTCGAGTTCCGCCAGGCGTTCCACAAGGACGTCGTGATCGACCTCATCTGCTACCGCCGCCGCGGTCACAACGAGGCCGACAACCCGTCGTTCACCCAGCCGCTGATGTACGACCTGATCGACAAGAAGCGCTCGGTGCGCAAGCTGTACACCGAGGGCCTGATCGGTCGCGGCGACATCACCATGGAAGAGGCGGAGCAGGCGCTCCAGGACTTCCAGGGCCAGCTGGAGAAGGTCTTCGCCGAGGTCCGCGACGCGGCCCAGGCTCCGGCCGACGCCACCGCCGGCAAGCCGGTCGCCGACTTCCCGGTCTCCATCCAGACCGGCATCTCCCAGGAGATGGTCAAGCGGATCGCCGCCTCGCAGGTCAACCACCCGGACTGGCTGACCGTCCACCCGCGCCTGCTGCCCCAGCTGCAGCGCCGCGCCGCCTCGGTCGAGGACAACACCATCGACTGGGCGATGGGCGAGACCCTCGCCATCGGCTCGCTGCTCATGGAGGGCCACCCGGTCCGCCTGGCCGGCCAGGACAGCCGCCGCGGCACCTTCGGCCAGCGGCACGCCGTCCTGATCGACCGCAAGACCGGCGAGGACTACACCCCGCTGCAGTACCTCACCGAGGACCAGGCCCGCTACACCGTCTACGACAGCCTGCTGTCGGAGTACGCGGCCATGGGCTTCGAGTACGGCTACTCGCTGACCCGCCCGAACGCGCTGGTCATGTGGGAGGCGCAGTTCGGCGACTTCGTCAACGGCGCGCAGACCATGGTGGACGAGTACATCGCCTCCGCCGAGCAGAAGTGGGGCCAGCACTCCGGCGTCACCCTGCTGCTGCCGCACGGCTACGAGGGCCAGGGCCCGGACCACTCGTCCGCCCGCCCGGAGCGCTTCCTCCAGCTGTGCGCGCAGGACAACATGACGGTCGCGATGCCGACCCTGCCGTCGAACTACTTCCACCTGCTGCGCTGGCAGGCGCACAACCCGCACCACAAGCCGCTGATCGTCTTCACCCCGAAGTCGATGCTGCGCCTGAAGGCCGCGGCGAGTGCGACCGAGGAGTTCCTGTCGGGCTCGTTCCGCCCGGTCATCGGCGACACCACCGTCGACCCGGCGCAGGTCCGCAAGGTGGTCATCACCTCCGGCAAGTTCTACTACGACCTGGCGGCGGCCCGGACCGAGCGCGGCGTCACCGACACCGCCATCGTCCGCATGGAGCGGCTCTACCCGCTGCCGGTGGCCGAGCTCCAGGAGGAGCTGGCCCGCTACGGCGACGACGTCCAGTTCGTCTGGGCGCAGGAGGAGCCGGCCAACCAGGGTGCCTGGCCGTTCATCGCGATGAACCTGGTCGACCACCTGCAGGTCGTCATCGGCCGCAGCGGCGGCGACGCCCGTCTGCGCCGGGTCGCCCGTGCCTCGGCCTCGTCGCCGGCCGTCGGCTCGGCCAAGCGCCACGGTGCCGAGCAGCAGGCGCTGATCGAGGAGGTCTTCGCGCTCTGACGCGCCGAGGCCCCGCACCGCAGTGACGCCCGCGGCCCCGTCTCCCGACCAGGGAGGCGGGGCCGCGGGCGTTCCGCACTCCTGTCGTGCCCCGGCAAAGGTCGCAGCTCTGCAACCAATGCCGGACCTGCCCGCACGCCCTCCTGACGGATCGATAGGTTATGCATCGCCAGATCGCCGCCCGGCGCCCTTCATCGCGCCCGCGGCCCCGGCCGAACGACCTCACCGCGCTCCCAGGGGGACCACCACATGACCGCCGACACGCCACGTGACCCGGGCCAGCTCCCTCCGGTCTTCCAGCCGCTGCTCCCCGAGGATCCCCGGGAGGTCGGCGGCTACCGGCTGTTCGCCCGGCTCGGCGCCGGCGGCATGGGCCGGGTCTACCTCTCGTACACACCGGGCGGGCGCCCGGTGGCGCTCAAGGTGGTCCGTCCCGAGTTCGCCGAGGACGGCGAGTTCCGCCGCCGCTTCGCCCAGGAGGTCAGCAACGCCCAGCGGATCCACGGGCTGTACACCGCCCAGGTGATCGACTCCGGCGGCCTGGACTCGGCCGCCCCCTGGCTGGTCACCGCGTACGTCCCGGGCCCGTCCCTGCAGCAGGTTGTGCGGGAGCACGGCGCGCTGCCGGTCCGCACCGTGCTGCTGCTGATGGGCGGCATCGCCGAGGCGCTGCAGGCGATCCACAGCGTCGAGGTGGTCCACCGCGACCTCAAGCCCGCCAACGTGCTGGTCGCCGGGGACGGCCCCCGGGTGATCGACTTCGGCATCGCCCGGGCCGCCGACGCCACCGCGCTCACCGGCACCGGCTACCGGATCGGCTCCCCCTCCTTCATGGCCCCCGAGCAGGCCCAGGGCCGCGCCGTCACCCCCGCCACCGACGTCTTCGCGCTGGGCGCCCTGGCCGCCTACGTGGCGGGCGCCAGCGCCCCGTTCGGCGACGGCCCGGACACCGCGGTGCTCTACCGGGTGGTGCACGAGGAGCCGGACCTGGAGGCCGTCCCGGCTGACCTGCGCGAGCTGATCCAGCGCTGCCTGGCGAAGTCCCCGGAGGACCGGCCGAAGCCCGCCGAGATCATCCAGGCCGCCCGCAACCACCCGGAGGTCGGCGGCCAGCTGCGGTTCGCCGACGACTGGCTGCCCCGGCAGGTCAACACCGAGATCACCCGCCGATCCGACCTCCCCCGGACGCCGCCCACCCCGGCACCGGCCGCACCCACCGCCCCGCCGGTCCCGGCCGCACCCCCGCAGCCGCTCGCCGCGCCGACCCACCCGGCCACCGCGATCGCCCCGCCGCAGCAGCCCGTCGGCCCGCCGTCGGGCTTCACCCCGCCGCCGCTCGGCGCGTACGGCGCCCCGCAGCCGCCCACCGAGATGCCCACCGCCCCGGTGCTGCCCGCCCCGCCGACCGTCCGGCTCCAGCCGGAGCCGCCGACCTTCGACACCCCGCCGCCCGGCCCGGCGGTCACCACTGCCGTCCCGCTGCCCGCGCCGGAGCCGAAGCGGAAGGGCGGGGTGTCCTGGAAGGTGCTGCTCACCGTCGCCCTGGTGATGGCGGTCGGCGGCACGGTCGGCGGCGTGGTGCTGGTGAAGAAGCTGGACGACGGCAAGAAGCCGGCCGCGGCCACCACCCCGGCCCCCGCGGTCTCCGTCCCCCAGACCTCCCAGCCGCTGCCGCCGACGGCCTCGCCCAGGCCGACCACGTCGTCCGGCTCCCAGACCGGCTCCCCGACCGGCTCCCCGAGCGCCACCACGACGCCGAACCCGGCGATGAGCGCCACGGCGAGCCAGGTCAGGTACACCCCGGTCTACGAGAACCGCGATCTCTCCGCGCCGAGCCACAACTACTACTTCGACCTGATCGCGGGCAAGGTGACGTCCGCGTCCGGCGCGTGGGGCATGAGCCCGAGCTACGACGACTTCAACTGGAGCGACGCGGACCCGTACATCTCCCAGGCCTCCTCGCTCACGCCCGAGGAGTGCTCCGCGGCCATCGACAAGGAGCCGACGGCCAACCTGAAGTACTCCGACCTGCCCCCGGGACGGCTGTTCTGCCTGCGTCACCGCGCCAACGGCAACATCGTGATCGCCAAGGTCGTCGAGATCAACGGCAGCGCGGGCTCGGCCAAGCTGACGCTGTCCCTCTACCGCAAGGACGTCGGTCTATCCTGACCAGGTCAATCCCCATCCGACCGGAGCGAAACCGTGTACTTCACCGACCGAGGCATCGAGGAGCTGGAGAGCCGGCGCGGCGAGGAGGAGGTCACCTTCGAGTGGCTGGCCGAGCGCCTGCGCGAGTTCGTCGACCTCAACCCGGACTTCGAGATCCCGGTCGAGCGGCTGGCCACCTGGCTGGCCCGGCTCGACGACGAGGACGACGACGAGTGACGCCCTGACGGCACGCGCGAAGGGCCCGGGAGGCAACCGCCTCCCGGGCCCTTCGCGCGTTTCCCGTAGGGGACGGCTCCGGGAAGCGTCCGGGCTCGTCCCGGGGGCGAACCGCTTGCTTTTCCCAGCACGCGATATATCGTCTTCAGGAGAGAACGCGATACATCGCGATCCGCGACGGGAGGCGGCAGACATGAGCCAGTGGACGATCGAGGGGCCCGGCAGGACCACCTTCGAGGAGCCGGTCAGCGCGCTGCACGTGCGTGTCATCGACGGCACCGTGAACGTGGTCGCGGCCGAGGGCCCGGCCCGACTGGAGGTCACCGACCTCAAGGGCGACCCGCTGCACGTCACGCTGGTGGACGGCGTCCTGACCGCCACCTACAAGGACATCAACAGCTGGGGCGAGTTCGGCGACTGGATCAAGTCGATCGGCTCGGTCCGCAGCTTCTTCGACTCCTTCAAGCGCAAGCGCTCCGTCGACCTCACCCTGACCGTGCCGGCCGGCACCGAGGTCAAGGTCGGCACCGTGTCGGCCCACTCCACCGTCACCGGCATCGACGGCCACGTCTCGGTGCAGAGCGCCAGCGGCGACACCACCCTGGCCGGGGTCACCGGGCGGATCGACGCCGGCACCGTCACCGGCGACGTGGACGCCCAGGCGGTCGGTGGCCAGCTCAAGGTCAACACCGTCTCCGGGCAGCTCACCGTGATCGCCGGGACGGCCGACCGGGTGCAGGCCAACACCGTCACCGGCGCCGTCACCCTGGACCTCGACGTGGCCGGCGAGACCGACGTCAAGGTCAACACCGTCAGCGGCCCGGTCGTGGTCCGCATCCCCTCGCTGGCCGACGCCACCGTCGAGGCCGGCTCCACCAGCGGCGACGTCTCCAGCACCTTCGACGAGCTCACCATGAGCAGCACCTGGGGTGCCAAGAAGATCTCCGGCCAGCTCGGCGAGGGCCGCGGCAGCCTCAACGTCACCACCGTCTCCGGTGCGGTCACCGTGCTGCGCCGCCCCGAGTCGGAGGACGACGCCCCGGTGGTGGTCAAGGAGCTCCCCGCCTCCCCCGCCGCCGACCGGCCCGCCGGCCCCGACCTCACCAAGGAGGCCTGAGATGACCCCCGTGTTCGGCCACGGCCGGCTCCGGCTCTACCTGCTGAAGCTGCTGGACGAGTCCCCGCGGCACGGCTACGAGGTGATCCGCCTGCTGGAGGAGCGCTTCCAGGGCCTGTACGCCCCCTCCGCCGGCACCGTCTACCCGCGGCTGGCGAAGCTGGAGCAGGAGGGCCTGGTCAGCCACAGCACCGAGGGCGGCCGCAAGGTCTACCGGCTGACCGACGCCGGGCGCGCCGAACTCGAAGCCCGGCAGGGCGAGTTGGACGATCTGGAGCTGGAGATCCACGACTCCGTGGCCCAACTCGCCGGGGCGATCCGGGAGGACGTCCGGGACAGCGCCAAGGACCTGCGCGAGGAACTGTGGCAGGCCGCCAAGCAGGCTCCCCGGCCGGACCGCCCGGACACCGGCGGCACGGCCGGCGGCGACCCGTGGGCCGGGCCCTGGGGCGACAACGAGTCCTGGCAGCGCGCCAAGGAGGAGTTCGCCCAGTTCAAGCGGCAGGCCAAGGAGCAGGCCAAGCGCGCCCGGGAGCAGGAGCGGGCAGCCAAGGCCAAGGCGAAGGCCGCCGAGGAGGAGGCCCGCCGACTGCGCGAGCAGGCCAAGGCCTCCCGCACCGCCGCCCAGCAGGAAGCGCTGCGGATCAAGCGCCGGGTCGAGCAGCAGGTGCGCGAGCACGCCGCGAAGGGCGACTGGCCGACCGGACTGGCCGAGGGCCTGTCCGAGCTGACCAAGGGCCTGGCCGGGCTGGCCGACGCGGCCCGCTGGGGCCACCCGACGAAGGAGGCCGCCGAGCCGTCCGAGCGGATCACGGTGACCAGGATCGACCTGGACAAGGACCAGGACGCCGCGGACGCCGCCGCCGACCTGCCGGAGTGGGCCCGCACCGACCCGGCCGGCGACCCGGCCCGCGAACTGGAACGGCTGCTCGACCGCTTCCGCGACCAGGTCCGCGACGCGGCCCGGGACGGCGGGGTGAGCGCCGACAAGCTGGCCGAGGCACGCTCGGTGCTGGGCGCGGCCGGCGAGCGGCTGAAGCGCCTGCTCGGCTGAGCCGGACGCCCGGTGACGGTCCGGTGCCCCTCCCGCGGAAGGGGCACCGGACCGTCGCGGCTCAGGGGTTGAGCACGATCTTGCCGAAGACCTCGCCCTTGGCCAGCTTGGCGAAGCCGTCCCGGGCCTCGGCCAGCGGCAGCACCGAGTCGATCACCGGACGGACCCCGGTGTTCGCGCACAGCGCCAGCAGCCCGGCCAGCTCCTCCTTGGTGCCCATGGTCGAGCCGACCACCTTGAGCTCCAGGAAGAAGATCCGGTTCAGCTCGGCGGCCTTCGGACTGGGGCCGGAGGTGGCACCGGAGATGACGATGGTGCCGCCCGGGCGCAGCGACTTCACCGAGTGCGACCAGGTCGCGGCGCCGACCGTCTCCATCACCGCGTCCACCCGGGCGGGCAGCCGGGCGCCGCTCTCGAAGGCCGCGTCCGCGCCGAGCTCGACGGCCCGGCGGCGCTTGGCCTCGTCCCGGCCGGTGACCCAGACCCGCAGGCCGGCCGCCTTGCCGAGGACGACCAGCGCGGTCGACACCCCGCCCCCGGCGCCCTGCACCAGGACGGTGTCACCGGGCTTGACCCCGGCGTTGGTGAACAGCATCCGGTACGCCGTCAGCCAGGCCGTGGGCAGGCAGGCGGCCTCCTCGAAGCTCAGCTCGGCGGGCTTGGGCAGCAGGTTCCAGGTGGGCACGGCCACCTGCTGGGCGAAGGTGCCCTGGTAGCGCTCGGTCAGGATGGAGCGGGGCTCGTTCGGGCCCACCCCGTGGCCGGACTGGCCGATCACCGAGTGGATGACCACCTCGTTGCCGTCCTCGTCGACGCCGGCGGCGTCGCAGCCGAGGATCATCGGCAGCTTCTCGGCGGGCAGCCCGACCCCGCGCAGCGACCACAGGTCGTGGTGGTTGAGACTGGCGGCCCTGACCGTGACCACGCTCCACCCGGGACGGGCCTGCGGCTCGGGGAGTTCGCCCAACTCCAGCCCGCTCAGCGGGTCGTCGGCGTCGATACGGGCGGCATAGGCAGCAAACATGCCCCGGACACTAGCCGGGACGGCCGGGGCCGGGAACCACGCGTAAGTGTGACGCGTGTCCCGCGCCCTGCTTTCCCCCGCTCGCCTCCGGGCGCTCGGACCCGCTGCCGACGGTCGTCGCTCCGGCGCCCGTACCTCGCTTGTCGCTCCTCGCTTTCGGCAGCGGCGCGCCCTTCGGCTCGGGCGGAGGCTTGGGAGGCGGGGCGGGACGGGGGGGCAGGGGCGGGGACGGGGGGCAGGGGCGGGGACGGGGGGCAGGGGCGGGGGGGGGGGCCCCCCCGGCGGGGCCCCCCCCCCCCCCCCCCCCCACCCCCCCCCCCCCCCCCCCCCCCCCCCCCCCCGCCCCCCCCCCGAGTGTGAGCCCCGCCGCC